>CAXTPH010000021.1:0-17583 GCA_964245955.1 uncultured Sphingomonadaceae bacterium
GCGCGGCTGCGGCTGATCCGCAGCGACAATGTCGGTCCGGTCACCTACCGCCAGCTGCTCCGCCGCTTCGGTAGCGCGCAAGCCGCGCTCGACGCGCTGCCCGATCTCGTCCGGCGTGGCGGCGGGTCGGCGCGGATCGCGACGGCCGCCGCCGCCGAGAGCGAGATGGCGGCGGTGGCCAAGTTCGGCGGGCGCTTCGTCTTCATCGGCACCGACCGCTACCCGTGGCTCCTCGCCCAGACCGAGACCGCGCCGCCGGCGATCGCGGTCAAGGGCGACCTCGGGCTGCTCGAGCGCCCGGCAGTGGCGATGGTCGGCGCGCGCAATTCAAGCGCGGCGGCGGTCCGCTTCGCCCGCGAGCTCGCGACCGAGCTGTCGCATGCCGACCTCGTCGTCGTCTCGGGGCTCGCGCGCGGCATCGACGCGGCGGCGCATCAGGGCGCGCTCGACGGCGGCACGATCGGCGTCATCGCCGGAGGGCTCGACATCGTCTATCCGCCAGAGAACGCCAGCCTCCAGGCGGCGATCGGCGCGACCGGTCTCGTCGTCGCCGAGCAGCCGCTCGGCACGAGCCCGCAGGCGCGCCACTTCCCCCGCCGTAACCGGATCATCGCCGGACTGTGCGCGGGCACGATCGTCGTCGAGGGCGCGCTGAAGTCGGGGTCGCTGATCACCGCGCGGATCGCCGCCGAGGCGGGGCGCGAGGTGATGGCGGTGCCGGGCTCGCCGCTCGATCCGCGCGCGCAGGGGTGCAACCAGCTGATCCGCGAAGGCGCGACGCTGATCCAGACCGCCGCCGACGTGCTCGAGGCGCTCGGCACCGTCGGCGGCCAGATCGGCGGGCGGCTGCTGTCGCCGGGCACCGCCTGGGACCCGGGGCCGGTCGCGACCGATGCCGACGCCGCGACGCGCGATCATATCGTCGGGCTGCTGTCGCCGACCCCGGTCGCGATCGACGAACTGGTCCGCCAGAGCGGCTGCGCGGCGGCCATTGTCGCGGGCGTGCTGCTCGATCTCGAGCTTGGCGGTACGCTGGTTCGTCATGCGGGGGGGCGGGTTGCGGGGCGTGGAGCGACGTAGTTTGACGCTGTGCACGGAGTGATGCGGACCCCTCTTCGCCCCCTCCCCTTGCCACCGCCCCTATATAACGCGTAGGGGCCGCCGCGCTTGGCCCGGGAGAACACCGCATGGACGTCGTGATCGTCGAATCACCGGCGAAGGCCAAAACGATCAACAAATACCTCGGGCCGAACTACGTCGTGCTGGCGAGCTACGGCCATGTCCGCGACCTGCCGCCGCGCGATGGATCGGTCGAGACCGAGAACGGCTTCGCGATGCACTGGGAACTGTACGGCGATAAAGCCAAGCAACTCAAGGCGATATCTGACGAGGTCAAGAAGGCCGACCACGTCATCCTCGCCACCGACCCCGACCGCGAGGGCGAGGCGATCGCGTGGCACCTGCTCGAATGGATCAAGGGCAAGAAGGGATTGATGCCGAAGGGCGGCGCGTCGCGCGTCACTTTCAACGAGATCACCAAGACCGCGATCCTCGCCGCGATGAACAAGCCGCGCGAAGTCGACGGCGACCTCGTCGACGCCTACCGGGCGCGCCGCGCGCTCGACTATCTCGTCGGCTTCAACCTGTCCCCCGTCCTGTGGCGCAAGCTGCCCGGCGCGAAGTCGGCTGGCCGCGTCCAGTCGGTTGCGCTCCGCATCGTCGTCGACCGCGAACGCGAGATCGAGACGTTCGTCAACCGCGAATATTGGACGGTCGAAGCGAGCCTCGCGACCGTCGCCGGCGCGTCGTTCGTCGCTCGCCTAACCCATTGGAACGGCAAGAAGCTCGACCGTTTCGACCTGTCGGAAGTGGTCGCGGCGCAGCAGGCCCGCGCCGACGTCGAGGCGGGAAAGTTCACGATCAGCGCAGTCGAGACCAAGCCGGCGACGCGCAACCCCTACCCGCCATTCACCACCTCGACGCTCCAGCAGGAGGCGGCGCGCAAGCTCGGCTTCACCGCGAGCCACACGATGCGCGTGGCGCAGTCGCTCTATGAGGATGGCCACATCACGTACATGCGGACCGACGGCGTCCAGGTTGCCGGCGAGGCGATCGAGACCGCTCGACGGGTCATCGCCGAGGACTTCGGCGGCGGCGAGAACGTGCTGCCCGCCAAGCCACGCCATTATGCGACCAAGGCGAAGAACGCGCAGGAGGCGCACGAGGCGATCCGCCCGACCGACCTCACTCGCCGCCCGGGTTCGGGCATGTCGGGCGACAACGGCAAGCTGTACGCGCTGATCTGGAAGCGGACGATCGCGTCGCAGATGGCGTCGGCGAAGCTGGAGCGCACCGCGGTCGACCTGACCGACGCCGCCGGCAAAGCGACGCTGCGAGCGAGCGGGCAGGTCATCCTCCACCCCGGCTTCCTTGCGGTCTATACCGAGGACCGCGACGACGCGCCCGTCGACGGCGAGGACGCCGACGACACCCGCCGCCTGCCGAAGCTCGTCCAGGGCGAGAAGCCGCAAGTCACCGCCGCGCGTGCTGACCAGCACTTCACCGAGCCACCGCCGCGTTATTCGGAGGCATCGCTGGTCAAGCGGCTCGAGGAACTCGGCATCGGCCGCCCGTCGACCTATGCCTCGATCCTGCAGACGCTGCGCGACCGGCTGTACGTCCGGATGGAGAAGAACCGCTTCTTCGCCGAGGAGAAGGGGCGGCTCGTGACCGCCTTCCTCGAACGCTATTTCGAGAAGTACGTCAGCTACGACTTCACCGCCGAACTCGAGACCCGCCTCGACGAGGTATCGGCGGGCGACCTCGATTATCTGACCGTCCTCGACGATTTCTGGAAGGATTTCGCGCCGAAGACCAAGGAAGTCCTCGATATACGCCCGTCCGACGTCACGGTCGCGCTCGACGAGTTCCTGTCGCCGTTCCTGTTCCCGCCGAAGGACGATGGCTCCGACCCGCGGCTGTGCCCGACGTGCGGCACCGGGCGGCTCGGCCTTAAGACCGGCAAGTTCGGCGCTTTCGTCTCGTGCTCGAACTACCCCGACTGCCGCTACACGCGCCAGTTCGGCGAGGGCGGCGAACTCACGGGGTCGACCGGCCCCGTCGTCCTCGGCGACGATCCCGCAACCGGCGAGCCGGTGTCGCTGCGCTCGGGTCGCTTCGGTGCCTATGTCCAGCGCGGCGAGGACGGGGCCAAGGGCGACCCCAAGCCGCCGCGCGCGTCGATCCCGAAGGACATGCCCGTTGCCGGCCCTGACGACCTGCCCACGGCGCTTAAGCTCCTGTCGCTGCCGCGCGAAGTCGGGATCCATCCCGAAACCGGCAGCCCGATCACCGCGAGCATCGGCCGCTACGGACCGTATCTCGCGCACGCCGGAAAATACGCCCGGCTCACGTCGAGCGCGGAGGTGTTCGAGACCGGCATGAACTCCGCCGTGGTCAAGCTCGCCGAAGCCGCCGCCAACCCCGGTCGCGCGCGCAACGCGCCACAGGCGCTGCGTGAGGTCGGGCCGCATCCGGTATCGGGCAGCGTTATCAAATTGATGGAGGGGCGCTTTGGCCCGTACCTGACCGACGGCACGATCAACGCCAACGTGCCGAAGGGCGAAGATGGGATGATAATCACGCTCGACGCCGCCGCCGCGTTGATCGATGCACGCGCCGCAATGCCGACGAAGGGCAAGAAGCGTCCGGTGAAAGCACCCCCGCGCAAGGCCTCGGCCAAGCCCGCGACGACCAAGAGCAAGGCGGCAAAGGTCGCGAAAGTCACGAAACAGTAAGCACAATTACGGTTAATTTTACTAAGTTACTAAGATCAAAGGAAAAATTAGCGCGGACTTTACCCGATTTCGTCGGAAAATCTTACAGATCGGCCGAATCCGCTCGGCGCCTCGGCGCCTAACTCTTTGATAAGACGTCCGGCGGCCGTTTGGCATCGTCTTTGCATTACCCTCGGCGTGTACTCGAACCGAGGATTTGCCATGACGAAGTTAGCCATGATTGCCGCCGTCACCGTCGCCGGTGTCGTCGCCAGCGCAGCCGGTGCGGTGACGATCGTCTCGGTCGAAGCCCCGGGGGTTCAGAACACCACCGTGGCACTGGTGAAGTCGGGGATCGAAACCTTCTCCGGCCCGAGCGGCACGGCGCTGACGCTGTCGACCAGCTTCGGCGGCGGCCCGTACACGGCTACTTATTCATCGCACGATGTCGTCGCCACCGGCACCCAGTTCGGCGGTGCCGGCGGATCGGGTTATTTCGCGATGAGTCACGGGACGGTCACGATCGACGTTACTGGCCCAGCAAATTATTTCGGGCTCTGGGCATCGGCGATCGATCCGAACAATGCGATTGAGTTCTGGAAGGGCGGCGTCAAGATCGACCATATTGAGCCCTTGGCGATGGGACTGACCGGCACCTATCTGGGCAACCCCAACGGCTCGTTCCTCGGCAAGGATCGCAACCAGGCGTTTGCTTTCATCAATTACCACGTGCTCGGGGGTTATGATCAGGTCCGCTTGATTCAGGGGTATGGCGGCATGTTCGAGACCGACAACAACACGATTGGCCTGATCCCCGAGCCGGAGTCGTGGCTCCTGCTAGTCGCAGGCTTCGGTCTTGTCGGGATGTTCCTGCGGCGCGCCAAGACCCGGGTCGTCCTCGCCTAAAACCTATTTGTTGCGTCGCGTAGAAGGGGGGTCGCCTACCGGGGCGGCCCTTTTTCGTTGCGGGGCGGCGTGCGCGGCCCCACAAGCCGGGAGATGCCACGCCGCCCCCCGCCGCCGCCGCCCGGTCTGCCGACGGCGGAGCAGATCCTCGCCTTCATCGCCGCAAGCGCGACGCCAGTCGGCAAGCGCGAAATCGCGCGCGCCTTCGGACTGCATGCGCAGGACAAGATCGCGCTAAAAAGCCTGATGCGCGACATGACCGACGCCGGGCAGCTCGACGTCGGCCCCAAGCGACAGGTCCACAAGGGCGGCGGATTGCCCAAGGTCACCGTGCTCCGCGTCGTCGAGGTGGGCGATGGGTCGCCCGTCGCCACCCCCGACCGCTGGGACCATCCCGGCGTCCCGCCCAGGGTCCGGATCATCGAGGGCAAGCGCCGCGGCGCGCTCGGCCTTGGCGACCGGGTGCTCGCGCGGATCGAAGAGACGGGCGCGGGCTACACCGGCTTCCCGATGAAATTGCTGGCGAAGACCGAGGAGTTCGTCCTCGGCATCCTCCGCCGCGACGCCGCCGGCTATCGACTGGTGCCGGTCGACAAGAAGGCGCGGATCGACTTCGCCGTCCTCGATACGGGCGAGGCGCAGGTCGGCGACCTCGTCCTCGCCGAGCCGTCGGGTCGCGCGCCGCACCAGTCGGCGCGGGTCGTCGAAGTGCTCGGCGATCCGTTCGCGCCGCGCAGCTTCTCGCTGATCGCGATCCACGCCAAGGGCCTGCCGCACCGCTTTTCCGACGCGGCGACCGAGCAGGCCGAGGAGGCCGCGCACCAGCCATTGGGGGAGCGCGAGGATCTGCGCCACCTCCCTATCCTGACGATTGACCCCGCCGACGCACGCGACCACGACGATGCAGTTTGGGCCGCCGCCCGGGACGATGGCGGTTGGGACGCGATCGTCGCGATCGCCGATGTCAGCTTCTACGTTCGCGAAGGCACCGCGCTCGACCGCGCCGCGCGCGAGCGGGGCAATTCGGTCTATTTCCCCGACCGCGTCGTGCCGATGCTGCCCGAAGTCCTGTCCGCCGACGCCTGCTCGCTCGTCGAGCACAAGGACCGCGCGGTCCTCGCGTGCCACATGGCGATCGACGCCGACGGCAAGCTCGCGTCGCACCGCTTCACCCGCGCCGTCGTCCGCTGCACGACCAACATCGCCTATGAGGAAGCGCAGGCGACCATCGATGCGCAAGCCGGCGAGCATTTGGCGACGTTGACGCCGCTGTGGGGGGCGTGGGGCGCGCTGGCAAAGGCGCGCGATGCGCGTGCCCCGCTCAACCTCGATCTGCCCGAGCGCCGCGTCGAACTCGACCCGACGGGCACGATCACCGCGATCGTCACCCGCGAACGCCTCGACGCCCACCGGCTGATCGAGGACTTCATGATCGCCGCCAACGTCGCCGCCGCGCATGCGCTCGAGGCGAAGCGGACGGTGTGCATGTACCGCGTCCACGAAGCCCCGGGTCGCGAGAAGCTCGTCGCATTGAAGGATTATCTCGAAACCTTCGGCATCCCGTTCGCGCTCGGCCAGGTGATCGCGCCGAAGACGTTCAACAAGCTGCTCGCGGCGGTGAAGGACGAGACCTACGCGCAGCAGGTCAGCGAGCAGGTGCTGCGGACGCAGACGCAGGCGTATTACTCCCCCGAGAACAAGGGCCATTTCGGCCTAGCACTGCGCAGCTACGGCCATTTCACCTCGCCGATCCGCCGCTACGCCGACCTCGTCGTCCATCGCGCGCTGGTTCGCGCGTACAAGCTCGGCGACGACGGCCTGAGCGATGCCGAGACGACGCTGATGGCCCGCACCGGCGAGCATATCTCGATGACCGAGCGCCGGGCGATGGAGGCCGAGCGCGAGACGGTCGACCGCTATGTCGCCGCGTATCTGTCGAAGCGGGTCGGGGAGACGCTCGCTACCCGCATCACCGGGGTCGCCAAGTTCGGCTTCTTCGCAACCGTCGAGGGAATCGGCGGCGACGGGCTCGTGCCGGTGTCGACGCTCGGCGCCGAATATTTCGTCTTCAACGAGGACGCGCGCATCCTCGAGGGCAGCCAGTCGGGGACGCGCTACGCCGCCGGGCAGCGGCTCGACCTGCGGCTCGCGGAAGCGAACCCGATCACCGGCGCGTTGCGGTTCGAGCTGCCGCTCGGCGAGGGCGAGAGCCCCTCCCCACGGAACGACCGCGTCCGCACCGGCCGCCGGGCGGGACAAAGCCGGATTCCCCCGGGAATACGCCGCGGGCGCCGGTCGTAAGCCTTGACTTTCCGTGGCCTGGCCGCCAGAGAGCGCGGTCTGTCGCGACGGCCCCGGCCAATGCGCCGCTAGCTCACAGGACCCGTCATGGCCAAGCCAACTACGATCAAGATCAAGCTGATCAGCACCGCCGACACCGGCTTCTTCTACACGACCAAGAAGAACCCGCGGACGCAGACCGAGAAGCTGATGTTCAAGAAGTACGATCCCGTCGTGCGCAAGCACGTCGAGTTCAAGGAAGCCAAGATCAAGTAGGGCGTTGCGGCCCGCCGTTAGACGGCGGGGCGATGGCCGGGTCAGGCGGCCTGGGCGACCCGGTTCCGCCCACTGGTCTTGGCCGCGTAAAGCGCGGCATCGGCTTTCGCTAGCAACGTCGATTCCGTGTCGCCGACACTGAGCGCGGCCACGCCGATGCTCACCGTGACCTTGAACGGCACCTCGGTCGTGCCGTCCGCGACTAGCGCGCACAGGCGGTCGGCGACCAAGCGTGCGACGTCGAGCCCCGTTTCAGGCATAATGATGGCAAGCTCGTCGCCGCCAAAACGCGCCAGCGTGTCGAACTCGCGGATGCCGGCGCTCAACCGGTTCGCCACCGCCCGCAACACCTTGTCGCCGATGGTATGCCCGTGGCGGTCGTTGATCGGCTTGAACCGGTCGATGTCGATCATCAGCAGCGACAGCGGGCGGCCGTGCGCTGCGGCATGCGCGATGCGCCCGGCGATTTCGCGGTCGAGAAAATGCCGGTTGTACAGACCGGTGACCGGATCGGTGTTGGCGATCCGCTTTATTTCAGCGGCGTCGCGCCGGAGCTGATCGGAAACCGCGATGCGTTGCAGCAACGACCGGACTCGGATGCGGGATTCCTCGGCGTCGATCGGATAACCGGCGCAATCGGCGGCCCCGTCGTCGAAGGCCTGCGCCAGCGCCGCGGTATCGTCGCGCGGGATCAACTCGAACAGCGGGACTTGCCATTGCTGGATTTCGGCGAGGAGGGCAGTAAACGGCAATCTCGGAACGCCCTCGGCAACCGGCGGCGCGGTGATCAGGAGCGTCAGATAGCCCGACCGCATCGCGCCGATCGCGGAACGCTCGTCGAGTGGAACGACCGCGCCCAAGCCGGCAAGAGTTCGCGTGAGAAGCGCGATATCGTCGGGCGTCGCTATGGCACCAATGCGGTTCGTCACCCGTCCCCTCGCTGTATGTACCCACGACAAAACACGTCTTTTTCGCCACCCCGTAAGGCGATGTAGGTACTTTCGCTGAGGGATTGGTTAATCCGGCGCCGCCATCGCGTCCCAAGCGTACCGAGATGCAAAAAAACTTGCTCGACGCACCGGCGCGGTCGCCGGTACAGCGTCGCGAATGCAAAGCTCATCATCCGCTTCATCGCGCGAAACCGCCGAGACCCTCGGACTGCGCGCGCTGGCGCATATCGTCGGTGACGCCGACCTCGGCCCGCGTTTCCTCGATCTGACCGGACTCGACGTCGCCACCTTGCGCGCGCGCGCCGGCAGCCCGGCCGTTCTGTCGGCGGTACTCGGCTTTCTCGAGTCGCATGAGCCGAGCTTGATCGCGACGGCGGAAGCGCTCGATGTTCCGCCGGCGGCGCTGACCGCGGCAAGCCGGGCGCTCACGCGATGACGCGGCCACTAGTGATCTGCGACTGCGACGAGGTGCTGCTGCATTTCGTCGGGCCGTTCGGCGACTATCTGGCCGCCGAGCACGACCTCGCGCTCCACCTCGACACGTTCGCGCTGTCGGGCAATATCCGCCGCGCCGACGGCTCGACGGTCGAACCCGAGAATTTCTTGCCCCTGCTCAATGGTTTCTTCGAAACGCACATGCCCACGCAGACCGCAGCCCCCGGCGCGGCGGCGGCGCTCGCGGCGCTGGCGAAGGACTGCGACATCGTCATCCTGACCAACGTCGACGAGCGCCACAACGCGGTGCGGACGCGCGAGCTCGCGCGGCTCGGCATGCCGTACCGCGTCGTCACCAACCACGGCCCCAAGGGTCGGCCGGTCGCCGCGCTGATGGATGAATATGGCGCGAAAACAGGCGCTTTTGTCGACGACCTGCCGCCGCATCACGGATCGGTCAAGCGCGTCGCGCCGCACATCTTCCGCCTCCACATGATCGCCGATCCCCGCCTCCACGCGCTGATCCCGGCAAGTCCCGATGCCGACGCGCGGGTCGATGACTGGCCGTCGGCGTTGCCCGTCCTGCAAGCCGCCCTGGGAGTGATGCGATGAACCCCGAAACCCGCCTGACCGAGCTCGGCATCGTCCTGCCGCATGCCGCCGCCCCGGCCGCGAACTACGTCCCCGGCGTCGTCCACGGCGGGCTGCTGCACATCTCGGGACAGATCCCGTTTGACGCCGACGGCGCGCTGATTCGCGGCAAACTCGGCGGCGACATGACGACCAAGGAGGGCACGGCGGCGGCGGCGCGCTGCGCGGTCGGGCTGATCGCGCAGATGAAGGCGGTGCTCGGCAATCTTGATCGGGTCGAACGCATTGTGAAGCTTGGCGTCTTCGTCGCGTGCACACCCGAATACACCGACCAGCCCAAGGTCGGCAACGGCGCGTCGGACCTGATGGTCGCGGTCTTCGGCGAGATCGGTCGCCATGCGCGCAGCGCGGTCGGTGTGGCCGCGTTGCCGCTCGGGGTCGCGGTCGAGGTCGACGCGATCGTCGCGGTGCGAGACTGACGACGAAGCGTCGCGGTGCGCGACTGACCCTCCCCTTCATCGCGGCGGCGCTGTAATACCGCGGCATGCGCGACGCCATCACCGCCCGGATCGTCGGCCATGCGCGCGACGTCGCCGCCGCCGACTGGAACGCCTGCGCTGGCCCGGGCAATCCGTTCCTCCAGCACGCTTTTTTCACCTGCCTCGAGGATTCGGGCAGCGCGACGGCGAACACCGGCTGGCAACCGGTCCATCTCGTCATCGACGGCGCCGACGGCAGGCCGGCAGCGATCATGCCCAACTATCTGAAATCGCACAGCCAGGGTGAATATGTCTTCGACCATGGCTGGGCCGACGCGTGGGCGCGCGCGGGCGGGCGCTATTACCCCAAGCTCCAGTCGTGCGTGCCGTTCACGCCCGCGACCGGCGAACGGTTGTTGCTGCGGGATCAAGAACTTGGCACCGCATTGCTCGGGGCCGCCGAGGCGCTGACGGCGCAGAACAAGCTGTCGTCGGCGCACGCGACCTTCATCGTGCCCGAGCAGATGCCGTTGTTCGAGGCGGCCGACTGGCTGATCCGGATCGACCAGCAGTTTCATTGGGTTAACGAAAATTACACGACGTTCGACGACTTCCTCCAGGCGCTGTCGTCGCGCAAACGCAAGGCAATCCGCAAGGAGCGCGAGGGGGCACTGAGCGACGGCATCACCGTCGAGCTGCTGACCGGCGCGGCGATCACCGAGGAGCATTGGGACGCTTTCTGGCACTTCTACCAGGACACCGGCAGCCGCAAGTGGGGCCGCCCCTATCTGACGCGCAAGTTCTTCACATTGCTCGGCGAACGCATGGCCGATCGGGTCCTGCTCGCGGTCGCGCGACGCGGCCCGCTGATCATCGCCGGGGCGCTCAACCTGATCGGCGACGACTGTCTGTACGGGCGCTACTGGGGGTGCAGCGAGGACGTACCGTTCCTCCACTTCGAGCTATGCTACTATCAGGCGATCGATTGGGCGATTGCCAACGGGCGGGCGCGGGTCGAGGCGGGGGCGCAGGGGAGCCACAAGCTGGCGCGCGGCTATCGGCCGACACCAACCTATTCGGCACATTTTATCCCCGATCCGGGATTCCGGCGTGCTGTCGCCGATTACCTCGCAGCGGAGCGCGCCGCGGTCGTCGAAGGCATTGAATTGCTTGACGAAGAAGGGCCGTTCAAAAAGGGTTGAGCGTGCCCGCACCACTGCGCGCACCGCGCCGTACCACGCGTCGAACGGGGCTGACCACGATGCGCTCAGCGGATCCGTGCGTCACGTAGGAATCACCGCGACATTGTCGATCAGCCGGGTCTTCCCAATCCGCGCCGCGGCGAGCAGCCGCGCCGGCCGGTCAAGCGCCGTCATCGCCTCGAGCTCCGCGTCGACCAGGGCAACATAATCGGGGGCGTCGAACCCGGCGGCGGTGATCGCCGCCGTCGCTTCCGCGAGCACCTCCGCCACCCCTGCCCCGCCGGAAATCGCGTCGCGCGCCGCCGTCAGCGCGCGCGGCAACGCCAGCGCCGTGACCCGCTCGTCGGCGGTCAAATAAATGTTGCGCGACGACAGCGCGAGGCCATCGGGGTCGCGGACGATCGGCGCGCCGACGATCGCGACCGGCAGCGTCAGGTCGGCGACGAAGCGCCGTATGATCGCGAGCTGCTGCCAGTCTTTCTCGCCGAACACCGCGAGCGCCGGCCCGACCGCAATGAGCAGCTTGGCGACGACGATCGCCACCCCGTCGAAATGCCCGGGCCGCGCCGCGCCGTCGAGGACGTCGCCGAGCCGCGCCACCGCGATGCTCGTCGCGAAGCCGGCCGGGTACATGTCAGCGACCGACGGCGCCCACAGCAGATCGCACCCCGCGCCGGTCAGCGCTTCGGCGTCGGCCGCCTCGTCGCGTGGATAGCGGTCGAGGTCCTCGGCCGGGCCGAACTGCTTCGGGTTGACGAACAGGCTGGCGACGACCCGTGTCGCCCCCGCGGCGCGCGCCGCCGCGACGAGCGCGAGATGCCCGGCGTGGAGCGCCCCCATCGTCGGCACGAGGCCGACGCGCGCGCCGTCCCAGTCGGCGATATGGGCACGCAGGTCGGCGACGCGTCGGACGATGGGCAGGGTCAAAAGGGTCGCTCCGGGGTTTGACTCGGGGGGGCGGGTACACGAAACAGCGCGCCGGATGGCGGCCACGACGGGGCAGAACAGGCGATGGCGGCGCAGCAAGCACATCTGATCGTGCTCGGCAACGAGAAGGGCGGGTCGGGCAAATCGACGACTGCGGTTCATATCGCGGTCGCTCTCGCGCACGACGGCCACCGCGTCGGCGTCGTCGACCTCGATTCGCGGCAGCGCACGGTCGCGCGCTACCTCGAGAACCGCGCCGCGTTCGCCAAGAAGCGCGAGCTTGCGCTCGTCCAGCCCGAGGTCGCGGTGATCGCCGACGGAGAGGGCGACGTCGCCGCGTTGAGCGAGCGCCTCGAGGCGTGGACCGGGCTCGACTACGTCGTCGTCGACACGCCGGGGCGCGATTCGGCGATGGGCCGGGCGTCGCTCGCGCGCGCCGACACGCTCGTCACGCCGATGAACGATTCGTTCGTCGATTTCGACCTGATTGGCCAGGTCGACCCCGAGACGTTCAAGGTGCGCAAGCTCAGCTTTTACTCGGAAATGGTGTGGGACGCGCGCAAGGCGCGGGGGCGGGTCGACGGCGGTACGGTCGACTGGGTCGTGCTGCGGAACCGCCTGTCGAGCCTCGAGGCGCGCAACATGAAGCGCGTCGGCGGGGCGCTCGATGAGCTGGCGAAGCGCGTCGGCTTCCGTGTCGTCCCTGGCCTGTCGGAGCGCGTCATCTTCCGCGAACTGTTCCCGCGCGGGCTGACCCTGCTCGACGTCGATGCGCTCGATGATTTCAGCCTGAGCCATGTCGCCGCGCGCGCCGAACTTCGCGCGCTGATCGCCGGGCTCAACCTGCCGCCGCTCGCCAAGCCGGAAGCCAGCGCGGCGGCATGATCCTCGCGATCCTCCTCGCGGCCGGCCTCGCGTGGTGGCTCCACAAGGAGGGCGTGCTGCTGCCCAACCTCAAGCGCCTCGCGCTGCTCGCCGGGGGCGGCATCCTGATCGCGCGGCTGTTCGAGACCGGGCAGATCCTTCTCGCGGGCGTTGCCGGCGCGGCGCTGGCGGCGTGGTGGTTCGCGAGCAAGCGCAAGACGCCGGCTCCCGCCCCCGCCGACCTCGCCGAAGCCCGCGCCGTGCTCGGCGTCACCCTGAGCGACGACGCGGCGGCGATCAATGCGGCGTGGCGGCGCGTCATCGCGCAGGTCCACCCCGACAAGGGCGGGACCGCTGACCTCGCGCGGCGGGTGACGGCGGCGCGCGACCTGCTGCTGGCGCGGCGCTAGGCCGATGCTGCCGCCCGATTTTGACACCGCCGCCTTCCTCCGCGACCACTGGCAGAAGACCCCGCTCGTCATCCGCGGCGGCGGCGCGGCGTGGCACAACCCGATCGACCCCGATGACCTCGCCGGGCTCGCGGGCGAGGACGGAGTCGAGGCGCGGATCGTCACGCGGACGAAAAGGACGTGGAAGCTCGAACACGGCCCGTTCAAGGCGAAGCGCTTCGCCAAGCTGGGCAAGAAGCCGTGGACCTTGCTCGTCCAGGCGGTCGACCACGCCGTGCCCGAGGTCGCCGCGCTGGTCGCGCCGTTCCGCTTCGTGCCGAACTGGCGGATCGACGACGTCATGGTCAGCTACGCGACCGACGGCGGCGGGGTCGGCCCGCATTTCGACCAGTATGACGTGTTCCTGATCCAGGGGCTCGGGCGGCGGCGGTGGCGCGTCGGCCAGCGGTGCGACGCGACGACCGCGCTGCTGCCGCACGACGATTTGCGATTGCTCAGCGACTTCGAGGCGACGGACGAATGGGTGCTCGAACCCGGCGATGTGCTCTACGTGCCGCCCGGGGTCGCGCACGACGGGGTCGCGGTCGGCGACGACTGCATGACCTATTCGATCGGCTTCCGCGCCCCGTCGCGCGCCGAGCTGATCTCGAACTGGTGCGACCACCTGCTCGACGGCCTGAGCGACGACGACCGCTACGCCGACCCTGATTTGTCTGAGCAGCCGAACCCGGGCGAGATCACCCCCGCCGCGATCGCGCGGCTGCACGCAATGGTGACCGAAACGCTCGGCGACCGCGACGCCTTCGCCCGCTGGTTCGGGGAATATACCAGCTTACCGAAGAATGCCGACGTCGACTGGCGGCCCGACGCGCCGGTCGAACCGGACGCGCTGCGAACGGCGCTCGTCGGCGGAGCGGCGCTGCGGCGCAATCCCGCGAGCCGCTTCGCCTTCATCTGCGAGGGCGATGGCGTCGTGCTGTTCGTCGATGGGCAAAGTTTCGCGTGCACCGGCACGGCTGCGACCTTTGCCGAACGACTGGCGTCGACCGACTGCCTGGTGCTCGACGCGGCGGTGGTCGAATCGGATACGACGATCAAGTTGATCAACGCGCTGTTCGAACAGGGCAGCGTGGCCCTCAGCTAGACGCTTAAACCGGGTCGGCTTGCGCCTACTGTTGGTCATTCGAGACTGATAAAGCATTGCCCATAAACTGCCGTTCGCGACGTCAGGAAACGCTGGTGGCAATAGGTTGACCTGTCCGTCTCCAACCTCTCGCAGTGAGCACGTAGGTAGCTTTGAACCGCGCACCGCATAGTCCGCTGCATGAATATCCGAAGCTAACCGTCGCCCGTGTTGCACCAGTTGTCGGGACCGGCACTTCCACATCGAATATGCTCACTGGCGCTACAGCATTGATGTCATGCAATCGCTGAAATGCTGCATCAGTCGTGAGCGGAAACCCCGTTGGCCGTTTGCTCCGCAAGTTCGGGCATTTCTCAAGTAAATCGCGATGATATTCGTCCGTTCTACCGTTGTAGAATGTTTCTGATTGCACGTGATTAGCGCGGGCAATTCCTTTTATCAGGGGCAAGTCTTTCAAGGCGGTACGCCCGATCGCACACGTTTGCGTCTTCTCGACAACTGGTAGGTGAGTGGACGATCGTCCCGCCATCAGCGTGATCAAGAGAGCTACTAACATCTTTCTTCTCCTGACCCCGGGCTGCTACGCGTCCGCCAAACACCATGGTCGCCACAACCGGACCAAACCTTATCCACCAGATTCCACCACCGCAAAGCAGTTCAGACGCAGGTCAGCCCACCGCCTCGCGCCACGCCCCTGGCTCCAACCCATCGAGCGTCCACTCCCCCACCTGCCACCGCACCAGCCGCAGCGTTGGCAAGCCTACCGCCGCCGTCATCCGCCGGACCTGGCGGTTGCGGCCCTCGCGGATCGTCAGCCGCAGCCAGCAATCGGGGATGCTCAGCCGCACCCGCACCGGCGGGTTGCGCGGCCACAGCGCGGGCGGATCGATTGCCTCGACTTCGGCGGCTCGGGTCGGGCCATCGTTGAGCGTCACCCCCTGTCGCAGCCGGTCGAGTGCCGCCGCATCAGGGGCGCCCTCGACCTGGACCAGATACGTCTTCGCCAGCTTGAACCTCGGGTCGGCGATGCGCGCCTGCAGCCGCCCGTCGCCGGTCAGCAACAGCAGCCCCTCGCTGTCGCGGTCGAGCCGCCCCGCCGGATAAACGCCGGGCACGTCGACATAGTCCGACAGCGTCGCCCGCGCCGAGCCATCGGTGAACTGCGACAGCACACCGTACGGCTTGTTCAGCAGGATCAATCGCGGCATGGCGTCATCCGATCCTCCGTCACGCGAGTTCTCCGATGACACACGTCTTCGACCCTACCACGCTGCGCGAATACGATATCCGCGGGGTGATCGGCAAAACCCTCGGCGAGGCGGATGCTTATGCGATCGGGCGCGGGTTCGCGACGCGGGTACGGCGGGCCGGGGGCAGCACGGTCGCGGTCGGCTACGACGGGCGGCACTCGTCGCCGAGCCTCGAAGCCGCGCTTGTCGCCGGGCTCAACGCGAGCGGGGTCGACGCGGTGCGGATCGGGCTCGGGCCGACGCCGATGCTGTATTTCGCGGTCCACGAGCTCCACGCCGACGGCGGGGTGATGATCACGGGCTCGCACAATCCGCCCGATTACAACGGCTTCAAGATGATGCTCGGCCACGGCCCGTTCTACGGCGACGACATCACCGGGCTCGGGGACATGGCGGCGGCGGGAGACTGGGACGACGGCGCGGGCACGTCGCAGCACGTCGACCTGCTCGACCGCTACGTCGACCGTCTGCTCAAGGACTTTGCGCCGCCGCCGATGACGATCGCGTGGGACGCCGGCAACGGCGCCGCCGGGCCGGTCGTCGAGAAGCTGACCGCGCGGCTGCCGGGCAAGCACATCCTGCTGTTCACCGACGTCGACGGCGATTTCCCCAACCATCACCCCGACCCGACCGAGGAGCACAACCTCGTCGACCTCAAGGCCGCGGTCGCCGAACACAAATGCGACATGGGCCTCGCGTTCGATGGCGACGGCGACCGGCTCGGCGCGATCGACGGACAGGGTCGCGTCGTCTGGGGCGACCAGCTGCTCGGCCTGCTCGCCGAGCCGGTGCTCAAGGCGCTGCCGGGCGCGACGATCATCGGCGACATCAAGTCGAGCCAGGCGCTGTTCGACCGCGTGCGCGAACTCGGCGGAAATCCGTTGATGTGGAAGACCGGCCATTCGCTGGTCAAGGCCAAGATGAAGGAGACCGGCGCGCCGCTCGCCGGCGAGATGAGCGGGCACCTGTTCTTCGCCCACGACTATTACGGCTTCGACGACGGGCTGTACGCCGCGGTCCGGTTGATCGGCGCGGTCGCCGGGTCCGGGCGAACGCTGAGCCAGTTGAAGGACGCGATGCCGGCGCTGGTCAACACCCCCGAGCTGCGCTTCCCCTGCGCCGACACGCGCAAGTTCGCGGTCGTCGAGGAGGTCCGGGCACGGCTGGCAAAAGCAGGGGCGACGGTCGATGCGACCGACGGCGTCCGCGTGACCACCGCCGACGGCTGGTGGCTGCTCCGCGCGTCGAACACGCAGGACGTGCTCGTCGCGCGCGCCGAAGCGACGAATGACGCGGCGCTGGCCCGGCTGATGACCGATTTGAACGGGGCGCTCGCGGCGTCGGCGGTCGGGACGGTCGCCCACGGATAAATCTACACTTGCGGCAAAACGCGCTTGCAACGGTCACAATCCGGAACTATGTTGCACTGCAGCATAGCCCCTCGGAGAGCAGAATGGCCGTCGACAAGAAGCCCGTCGCCAAGCAGCCGGTTCAGCCGACGCCTGTCGTTCCGATGGCAGCGGTCGGCAAGCCCGCCGCGCCGATGACCGTGCCGATCGCCAAGGCTCCCGCGCCCGTCGCGGCGAAGCCGGCCAAGCCGGTCGTCACACCGAAGCCTGCGTCGCCGCCGGCTCCACCGATCGCGTCGACCCTTCCGGTCACGCCGCCCGTCGCGCCGGCCGTGCTCGCATCTTCTATCGCGACGCCGCCCGTCATCGCGGCTGCGACGCCGGTCGCGCCCGCGCCGGCGGCACCCGTCGCCGCCGCGCCGATGGCACCGCGTGAGCCACAAAGCGTTGAATCGCCAACCGTTACTTCAGTACCGCCCGTCGCCGCCGCGCCGGAATCCTCGCAGCACAAGGAAATCAAGATGACCGAAGCCTACACCACCGCCACCGACGCCATGAAGAACGGCGCCGAGCAGATGAAGTCGACGATGGCCAGCCAGACCGAGAACGCGATGGCGCAGGGCAAGGCGACCTTCGAGCAGGTCGCGTCGAAGTCGCGCGAAGCGATCGAGCACAGCATGAAGTCGGTCGACGAGATGGCCGGCATCGCGCCCGGCACCGCCGAGGCGATGCCCCCGACGGCCC
>CAXTPH010000022.1:0-16867 GCA_964245955.1 uncultured Sphingomonadaceae bacterium
AGCGGGTCGGTCGCCGCCGAGCCGAGCTCGACCGAGACACCGTCGCTGCGGATCAGCCGCGTCCAGATGACGAAGGCGCGGCTTTGGCCGAGCGCGACGCCGCTCGAATATTGCCCGACGAGGCGGCTGCCGCGCGGGATCAGGATCTTCGTCGCGTCGAAGCCGCGGACGTCGCGGCTGACGACCGCCCGGACAAGCCCGGGCAGGTCGGAATTGATCGCGGTCTCGAGCACGCCGGTGATGATCGTCCCTTGCGTAATGACGAGATCGGTCGACGACATGCGGTCGATGTGGACCGTATCGGGCCGGACCCGCGTCACCCGGTCGAGGAAGGTTTCGTTGGCCGACAGCTTGACCCCGCCAGCGACTGCGCCGTCGGCCTTCACGGCAGCGGCGGCATCGGCCGGTTTCTCGCCGGCCGAAAGGTCGACGAGTAGCGCCGGCGTGACCTGACGCGGGGGCGACGCCGCAACCGGGCTCGCTGGTACCGGCATCGGGGCGGGCGTGGCGACTGGCGTATAAACCGGGTCGGCGACAGGCGGGGGCAGCGCCGCGAGCACCGGCGGCGGCGGCAGGTCGCTGCTCGCCGACGGCGGGCGAGTCGACACCGCGAGGCCGCTGGTCGCCGACGGCGGGGCGGCCGGATGGTACAGCGCCGCGAAGGAGGCGACGCCGATGAGCACGATCGCGCCGATTCCCACCGGCAATACCCAGCGCGACGGCGGCCGCGCCACCGCCGGCATCGCATCGGCATTTGCGGCGGCGAGACCGTCGTCGCTCATTGGTTCGATACACTCCGCGACTTCGCGCTGAGGCCGAGGAACCCGCGCCGCGGCGGCTTCGTGTCGCGTGCGCGTGGCGCCGCCGCGCCAGGCTCGGGCGGGCGCAGCGCGTCATTGTACACCTTGGTCACTTCGCTGCCGCTGCGCAGAACGAACTGGGCGGCGACCTGCTCGACGACGAGGTAGCGACCGCGGGTGATGTGGTTGACGAGCGCCTCCTTGCCGTCGGGCTGCACGGCGAAAACCGCCGGGGTGTCGACGGTGACCGGCCATTGAAAATAGGTGAAGCGGCCGTCGTCGAACACGCGCGCGGGCAGCGTCACCTTCGACCCGTCGTAACTATAGGCGAAGTTCCAGCCGTCGGGCGGCGTTGCGTCGCTGACCGGTGTTTCCGGGATCGCGGCACTCGTGACGGCCAATTCCTCGTTCGGGTAGACGAACCGGATGTCATAGGTCTGCGCGCGCCTGGTCGACGACGCCACGGCAATCAATTCGAAGTTATAGCGCCGCAAATTGGTGACGATCGTCATGTTCGTGCTCGGCAGCCGGTCGATCGGCTTGAGGAACAGCAGGTCGGCCTTCTTGTTCGGCGTCACCTGCCAGCCGAGCGAATCGCCGACCGAGATATTCTCGATGCGCTCGCCTACGCCGAACGACAGGACCATCTGATAGCCGAGCTGACCGACGATCGTGACGACCTCGCGCGGGTTGTAGACGATCGTCCGGATCCGCGGGTCGATCGGACCGGGCGGCACCGCGACCGCAGCGGCGGGCGCGGCGGTCAACAGTGCGAGCGTCAGCAAAACCAGGCGGGTCATCGGCGAAGCTCCGGCGTGGCGACGGCGGGCGTGGTGACGGTCGTCGTCACCACGGTCGGGGACGGCGCGACGACTACCGTCGGCGCGACGGCGGGCAGAACGACCCCCGGGGCGCCTTCGGCATCGCGGCGGTAATGGGTCACCTGGAAGCCGAGCGGATTGATCAACCGATCCTCCATGCTGAGCGGCCCGCCGGTGAAAGCGAACTGCATCACCGCCGCCCAGTCGGTCCGCGTCGCGCCGCCGCCGCCATCGCTGCGCTCGGTCGAGAAGCGGACGAGTGCGCTGGTCGGGCTCATGATCGTGACCTGCTTGACCGTCGTCTGGATCAGCGTCGCGGCGTTGGCGCCGATCAGCGGGCTCGCCGGGTTGCGACGGTCCATCGTGTGCAGGTAATCGCTCCGCGCCTGCCCCGCCGACCACAGCCCGACCTTTCGATAGTTCGCCGCGAGGTCGGTTGCATCGAGCGTCTCGCGCGCAATCACATATTGCGCGAGCACCGACTGCAGCAGCGCATCGTTCTGGCTCATCGGCCCGAGCTCGATCCCGCGCGCGAGCTGCGCCGCGCCGGTCTGCCGGTCGACGGTGATGGTGTAGGGCACGACCGTCTTGAGCGGCGTCAGCAACGTGAGCGCGAGCGCCTCGAGCACCGCGACGAGCACTGCCGCCGTCGCTACCCACCACGCCCGGCGTCGCGAGGCCCGCAAGCTGCCGTTGATGTCTGCGCTCCACGACGCCGCATCCGCGAAATAGGCGGTCCGTTCGGCGGCGGGATCGATCGGGCTCTGGTCCAAAACTTAGTTCCTTCGCCGCGAAGCCGAGACGGCGGTCTGGCCGATGGCGAGGCGGCGATAGCCCTGGCCGAGACGGCTGCTGTTATCGGTCATCGGGCGGAGCGCCGCCGTCGGGGCAACCATTGTCCGCGTCGCGGCGATCATCGCCGGTGCGGCGGCCGAGGCGGTTCCCGGCAAGCCGCGATTGCCGGCACCGATCGCCTGGACGATCGTCTCGGCGCGGCTCGCAGTTGGCGCGCGGTCGATGACGACTGCGGCGGTGCTCGCCGTCGGCACCATTCCTGCCGGAGTTCCGAGCGGTCCGCGGGGGAGACGGATACTGCCGGCAATGCCGCTGCCGAGCCGAGCCGCCTGCGCCATCACTGCGGCGAAGACGAGCACGACCAGCACGACCAGCAGGGCCGGACTGCCACGGACGCTGACAATCGGCGCATCGTCGAAGCCGGCCACGATCGGTCCGAGGATCGCAACCGCCGCTGCGATCAGCGGCAGCGCGAACAGCGGCACCAGCGCGAATTTGACCGTCACCCGCAGCCAACCCTCGGCGAAGCCGCGGGTCGCGCGGAACAGCGCGAAGGCGACGAAAATCGGCCCGAGCAACAGGAGCAATGCAAGGATGATGCGGACGACCAGGAGAACGCCGACGCTCGCCGCCAGCATCACCGCCGCGCTCAGCCACAGCAGCGCAGCGACGAACTGCGGCGGCCCGTATTGCGACAGGGCGGTCGCCGCGGTCGTTACGGTCGCTGGAGCGCCCGGTGCGACCGGCGCGACCGGGGCCGCTACGGCTGCTGCGACTGGCGGTGCCTGACCCCAGGCGAGGCCGGCAGCGTCGATCAGCCGCGTGAACACCGCTTGCAACGCCGTCAGCACGTCGCCGGACGATGTGCCCGCACCCGCCGCTTGACGTACCATCAGGTCGGCGACCTGCTGCGGCCCGTGGAACAGCGTGTCGAAAACCAGTGTCTGATAGCTTCCCCAACTCGTGGTGAGTGCGAAGACGATGCCGATCTTGATGAAGTGGGGAACGACTTCGCCGAGCGTCAGCGAGGTCAGCCCGAGGATCAGCCGGTAGCCGAAGATCGCGACGTAGATCGTCAGCGCGATGGTCAGCGCCGACGCGAAGGTCCCGCCGGGCGCTAACAGGCTCGCATACCCCTGCTCGACCTGGCCCGCGATCAGGCAGTCGGCGCTCGCCAGCACGTCGCGGACCAGCGCGTCGGCGGCGATCCCGGACGGGCAATTGTCGATCATGCCTCGCCCGCCAGCAGCGGTTCGAGCCAGTCGGCCGGGTCGTCGCCGAGCCGCGCGCGGAGACCGTCGAGCCGGCGGACGTTCGCCTCGCGCCCCGACAGGACCGTCAGGATGCGGCCGAGTCCGGTCAGGTCGAGCCGCGCGATGACGCTGTCGTTACCATGTTTGACGAGAAAGCAGTGCGACGTGTCGGGCAAGGTGCGGATCAAGTCGAGCTCGTGTTCGCTCAAGCCGAAGCCGTCGCGGTAGTCGAGCGTCTGCGCCTTCGAATTGGGCATGAAGATTTGCGTTGCCGCCTGCTCGATAATCGCCGGGCCGACCTTCGAGTCGAGGGCGTCGCGGGCGTTCTGGGTGGCGAAGCCGACGATGCCGCCGCGCTTGCGGATCGTCTTTTCCCAATCCTTGATCCGGGCGACGAAAACCTCGTCGTCAAGCGCTTTCCAGCCTTCGTCGACGACGATGATCGTCGGGGTTCCGTCGAGACGCTCCTCGACCCGGTGGAACAGATACATCATCGTCGGGGTCCGGCTGACCGCGTCGTCGAGAATCTGGGTCATGTCGAAGCCGATCGTCGTCGCCGCGACGTCGAGCGTGTCGACCTCGTTGTCGAACAGCCACGCGCGCTCACCGCCGCCCAGCCAGGCACCGAGCCGATGCGCGAGGTCGCCCGCCGCGGGCCGGTTGGTTCCCTGCAGCAATTCACGGAAATAGCGCAGCCGACGGAAGGCGGGGGGTTGATCGAAATTGGCGTCGACGGCAGCCGCGATCAGCTCGCGATCGACGGCGTCGAGGTCGCTGCCGAGCAGCCGTTCGACCCATTCGACGAGAAAGCGCCGGTTGCCCGGACTGTCGGGCAGGGCGAGCGGGTTGAAGCCGGTCGGGTAGCCGGGGCGCAACACACTGTAGATGCCCCCGGTTGCGCGCACGAAAATCTCGGCGCCGCGGTCCTTGTCGAAATAGACCGTCCGCGGGTTCACCTTCGACGCCTGCGCGAGGAGGAAGGTCATCACCACCGTCTTGCCGCTGCCCGACGGCCCGATGACGGTAAAATTGCCGAGGTCGCCGGCGTGGAAATTGAAGTGATAGGGCGTGCCGCTCGTCGTCTCGAAGACGGTGATCGCATCGCCCCACAGGTTGCCGGATGCCTGGCCGACCGGAAAATTATGGAGCGAGGCGAAAGCGGCAAAGTTGCCCGTCGAAATCAGCGAGCGACGGGCGATGTCCTTGAAGTTGCCCGGGAACTGCGCCCAGAAAACCGGCTCGGCGGCGATGTCCTCGCGCACCGCGATCAGCCCGAGGTCGGTGAAGCTCGAGACGACGTCGGCGACGGCGACGTCGAGACCGCCGAGCGCAGGCGTTCGCACCTGCACGCTCAGGTGATGCTCGCCGAACCCCGACCGCCCGGCGGCAACGTCGTCCTTGGCCTGCGCGAGGTCGGCGCGAAGCGACACCGCGTCGTCGTCGCTCGCCCGCATCCGGCGCAGGGCAAGGTTCATCCGCCCGAGCGCCGCAGTGCGGTCGACGAAACCGAAGCTCTGCGTGACGACCATCTCGTGCGGCAGGCGCAGCAGATTGTCGAGCAGCCCGGGGGCGGTCGCGGGCGGATAGTCCTTGATTCCGACCATCGCCGCATAGCGGCGGCTCGCCGCGGTTGGGCCTTTGAGATCGATCGTGTCGACGCCGAAGCTGATCCGCGTCTGCGCGATGGAATGGCCGATGTCGGCGCGCGGCAGCAACACCGGTCGAAGCTCGCCGTGCAGCAGAAACGCCATGAACTCGAGCAATTCCGAACAGGCGCCGGCGGGAGTCTCGTAACAGCCGAGCCGCCGAGCCCCGTAGGGCCCGAGGCTTCGCAGCATCGCGTCGACCGCGGTGTGCAGGTCGCGCCGGCCGATCAGGTCGTCGCCGTTCCGGCCCTTGCCGCGAAACAGATCGGCGACATTGTCGAGAATGCCGGTGCGACCCTGCAGCGGGCGCCGGACGACCGTCAGGAACAGTTCATTGACGAACATCTGCTTCGCCGCAAGCCGCACCCGCCACGCCTCGTCGATCTCGGCCGAGAACGGGTCGCGTGCGGACCCCGGCAACGCGACCGTGACCGGTCGCCGCAGGATGTGATGATAGACGGCGAAGTGTGGGCTCGCGATGCCGCGCAGCATCGTCTCGCGGATGACATGTCGGTAGTTGAGGTCGTCGGTATCAACGGTCTCGAACGGCAGGCCGGCGACCTGGATGCACTGCATCAACATGCCGTCGCGGGTGGCGACGGTGAAATCATCGACGTGATGCGACCAGGGCAAGCGGTCGCCAACGCGGTTCTCGCGACCGGACAGCCCTTCGTATGCCGACGGGACGCTCGCCACGGTCAGGGCTGGTACGAATTGCAGCGCCACAGCGCGAAGCCGCGGGTTCGCTGCGCGCGGCGGGCACGGAGCAGCCACAGATCGAAGATGCGCGGCTCGCGCAGGCAGGCGATCGTGCCGGCGGCATGAAGGACGACGGCGATGGGCAGGACCCAGAACGACTTGGTCAGGAGGAACAGTTCCATCGTCACCAGCGCATTGAGGATGAAGAAGGTGTAGGTGACCCCGCCGAACATCTGCGGACGCGTCAACGCGGTGAAGACGGGCTCACGAACGAGGACGACCGGCTCGGCCACTATTGCTGTGTCGCCACGGTGCGGATGCCGGCGACGATCGCGCCGGCGCCGAACAGGATGAACAGCCCGAGGACGACGGTCGCGCCGAACCGCCAGTTGATTCGCCCGGTCAGCATCAGCAGCCCGACACTCGCGACGGCGATCACCGCGACCGCCGTGGCGACGCTGCCGAGGAGTGTCCCCTGTATCCAGCCGAGCGCCCCGGTGATCGCCCCGGAACCGGCAGGGTCGAGCGTCACCGCTTGGGCGAGCGCCGGACCTGCGGCCGCCAGCAAGCCCACGGCGGCACCGAGCCAGATCAAACGCGGTGCCGTCATTGCCTGTGTCCAATCACTGTGCAGCTGCCGCGAGCTGGTCCATCACCGCGGTGACGTAAGCTACGGTCTCGGGGATGCGAGGGACGCCGCCGGCGCGCACAACCGCGGTCGGGCCGGCGTTATAGGCGGCAACGGTCCGAACGACGTCGCCGTCGAAGCGGTTGAGCAGCAGCCGGAGATACGCCGTACCGCCGCGAATGTTCGCCGCCGGATCGGTGCGATCAACGCCCATCGCCTGCGCCGTCGCCGGCATCAGCTGCATGATCCCGGCGGCGCGCGCGCGCGACACCGCTGCGGCCTGGTAGCGCGATTCGACGCGGGCAATCGCGTCGATCAGCGACGGGCTGACCGCGTAATGTTGCGCAGCCGCTTCGACCGCGGGCCGAAAAGATTGCGCCCGGGCGGCGAGCGCGGCGTTGCCCTGATGTGGCGCTCTGGCAGCGACGGCAGGCGCCACGGGCGTATCGAGCCGCGAGACCGTCCCATCGTCACCGACGTCGAACACCGCCGCGGCCGCCGGTCCGGCGAACAGCGCCAGCACCATCGCGAACGCGCAGACAGCATGATTTCGGGTCATTCGTCCTCTTAGACTTGCGCAGGCTCGGTCAGCAATATCGCTACCGCCAATTTGATAACGCTTCCCCGTAGAATTAGTACCGCCGGATGCTCGGCGCGTGGGAAACGCTCGATTGTGCAACCGCGCGCAGGTCGAAAGTGTATCTCGCACCATGAGCAACGCGCGATGATCGCCGAAGCCCTGCCCGGGGTGACCCGTCGTGCGGCGATCGCCGCCGTGATCATCGTGCTTCATATCGGCGCCTTACTGATTTTGCTCGCTACCCGGTCGTCGGCCCCGGCAATCCCCAAGCCGGTCATGATCACGGTAGAAGCGATCCCGGTCGCGACGCCGCACGTGACCGAGCCCGAAGCTCCCCTCGACGCCGGACTAGCGATGCCGGTGATCGAGATCGAAGCGACCGCCACGGTGCACGCCCCGCAGTGCGACCTTCAAGGCCAGCTGGCCAGCAATCTCCAAGCCGATCCCACGGTGCGAGCGGCGCTCGAAGCGGTCGCAGCTACGCCGGAACATGCCATCATGGCGTGGAACGGTAGCTGGGTAGCGCGACCTGAAGTCGTACCTTTGCGACAAGCCGTGGAGCATGGGTTGAAGGCAGCGCGGGCCGATTGCTTGGCGGAGACTCTGACTGGACCACGATTGGTGTTCGTTCCTGTTGCCGAGACGACCGTGTCGGTTGCCTTCGGTTCCGGCAGTTGGACGTGGAACAACTTACTATCAAAAGAATAATTTTTGAGTTCGGCAGTCATTCAAAAAGCCGCCGAATAATATTTTTGTTACCCTGCACCCCTCGTCCGAGTGAATGCGTAATTAATGCCAGCGGCGGAAAGTCCGTTGAGCCAAGGAGCGCGAAGTGAAGCATCGAAATCGTTTGATCGGCGGAACGGCCTGTGCCGCGCTCCTCGCTTTTGCGGCCCCGG
The DNA here is from genome assembly GCA_964245955.1 of uncultured Sphingomonadaceae bacterium. GTDB lineage: Bacteria > Pseudomonadota > Alphaproteobacteria > Sphingomonadales > Sphingomonadaceae > Polymorphobacter_B. The sequence continues at coordinate 8,122 of CAXTPH010000022.1, forward strand.
TTATGGCCTCGAGCCATCGCGAAGCGCCGAACATTACGAAGATGCCGAAGGTCGACAATACCGATGTCTATGCGTTCACCAGCTATGAGCCGGGGCGCGCGGCGTACACGACGATCATCGCCAATTTCCAGCCCGGCGAAAATCCCGGCGACGGCCCGAATTATTACACGATGGACCCCGACGCGGTTTACGAGATCCACGTTGATAACGTCGGCGACGCGGTCGAGCACCTCACCTATCAGTTCAAGTTCAGCAATGCGCTGCTCAACGGTACCGGTGAGACCGTCAACGTCAACGGCAAGAACCTGTCGATCGCGCTGCGCCAGGCCGGCCCGATCGCCAACCCGGCCGATCCCAATCTCGGCGAAAACGAGACCTACACCATCACCCAGATCGTCGGCGACCGCGCCACCGGTGTGAAGACCCCGGTCGCGAATGCGGCGGCGGGCCCGTTCTACAAGCCGTTCGACAACGCCGGTAACAAGTCGATCCCGGGTGGCTATGCCGCCTATGCGAACAAGTTCATCTACGGCGCGACGATCCAGGGTTGCGCAACCCCGGCCAAGGTGTTCGTCGGCAGCCGCGCCGAATATTTCGCCGTCAACCTCGGTCCGATCTTCGACCTCGTCAACTTCGTCCCGGTCGAGGGTGACAACGACCCGGTCTATGGCAATGGCACCCCGTTTCCCGGGGGCATCACCCAGAGCCAGGACAATCAGGAGCTGATCGGCAAGAAGAACGTCACGTCGATTGCCATGGAAATCCCGACTTCGTGCCTTGTCGGGACGGGCAACGGCGTGATCGGCGTGTGGAGCACGGCGAGCCTGCCGCAGGCGCGCCTGCTGCGCACGGCGCCGACCTTCGACACGCCGACGCTGCAGGGCGGCGCCTATGTTCAGGTCTCGCGCCTCGGCATGGGCCTCGTCAACGAGCTGGTGATCGGCATCAAGGACAAGGATCTGTTCAATGCCGCGTCGCCGAGTGGTGACGCTGCGCTGATCGACTATGTCACCAATCCGACCTTCCCGGCCTTGCTCGATGCCTTGTTCCGCGCACCGGTACGTGGCGTCATCGGCGGAACGGGGTCGATCGCCCCGACCAACTTCCCCCGTGCCGACCTCGTCGCCACCTTCCTGACCGGCTTCAAGGGCGTCAACCAGCTGAGCGTCGTGACCCCGTCGGAGATGCTGCGCCTTAACACGAAGATTCCGCCGACGGCACAGGCGGCGCAGAGCACCTTCGGCGTCGTCGGCAACGACCTCGCCGGCTATCCGAACGGCCGTCGTCCGGGTGACGACCTCGTCGACATCACGCTGCGCGTTGCGATGGGGCGGCTGTGCTATCCGATCCCGGTTGCCGGCGCACCGACCGATCTCGGCCTGTGCAAGCCGACCGACGCACCGACCGGCATGGCCGCCTTTACCGACGGCGCACCGAGCTCGGCGAATAACCTTCAGAACGCCTTCCCGTATCTGAACGCACCGCTGCGCGGCTCGCCGCGTCCGCAGACGCAGCCGTAAGGGGGGTGGCTATGATTATTCGCAAGCGCTCGCTCGCTTTGCTCGGCATCGCCACGTTTGCCCTCGCATCGTGCGGGAGCGACAATAACACGACCACGCCGACGGCGCCGGTGGTAACGACGCCGACCGCCAAGGTCGAAACGCAGTTCGGTAATTGCTTTGCCACGCGGTACGAAGCCGATCCGTACAGCAAGGCGACGGATCCGGTCCCCTGCCCGGATCTGGCCCCGCTCAATTTGTCGGCGAAACCCGCCAGCATCTAGAGTGTGGCGAAGACTACACGACCGCCGCCAGTCAGTGACTGGCGGCGGTTTTGTCTTGGCCGAAGGTGAGGCTCGAGAAGACGGTGTCGAAATCGGCGCGCGGATCTTTGATCGGCTTGGTCCAGACGACGTTCATCTGCCACAGCCCCTTGAACGGCACCTTGAAGCTGGCGTGGCCCTTGGCGTCGGTCAGCTGGGTCGCGACCGGCCGGGCGTCGAAATCGAGATTGTTGAGTTTGACGAACGCTCCCGCCAACGGCTTGCCTTGATACAGGATCGTCACCGGCAGCGTCATGGCGAAATCCGGCGCGGTCGGATCGACCTCGGGGACGATTTCGAGCGTCAGCCCGACGGGCCGCAGGATTTGCGGCTGCGGCGTCGCGCCCGCGCCGATGCGGACCAGCGCCTTGGCGCGGCGACTATAGAGCTCACGGCCCGGCGCATCGTTGGCCCCCGCTGCGGCGCGCGCCGTGATAGCCGGCGCGATCCCTTCAGCCTTGATATAATCGTCGAAGCGGATACCCGGCAGGACGCTTTCGGCGCGGCTGGTTTCCAGCACGACAATATAGCTTCCCGGCGTGGAGAAGCTGAGGTTGGCGTCGGCCTTGCCGCCCGCCGGCAGCAGCGCATTGCTGATATCCTTCCGGCCCGTGGGGCCGATCGCGGCGAACGTCGTGATGCGGTCGATCGGCGCGGACCAGCGCTGTCGCGCCGGACCGTGACCGACCTGGATCGTCACCGGCACGGTCGCGCCGGGGGCAGCAACGAAATCGCTCGGCTGCACCCAGAAATCATGTGCCCCTGCCGCGTCCGCACTGGTAATTGCCGCGAGCAGGAGAAGGGTTCGCATGGAAAGACTTTCTGGTGAGCCGCGCGCCGTCAGTGGTGCGCGAGCTATATACGCTCAACTCCGCGCTGCGGTGCGCGGCGTCATGGCAGCGCTAGTCATCGTTTCGGTTCCGGCGGCAGCGCACACCGGAACAGGACTCGCCGGCGGTTTCCAGTCGGGATTTCTTCATCCGTTCAGTGGCTTCGATCATCTGCTCGCGATGGTGTCGGTCGGGTTGTGGGGCGCCTTCCTCGGCCGCCCGCTGATCGTCGCCCTGCCGGTTATCTTCCCGACGGTGATGGCGATCGGCGGCGTCATGGGCATTGCCGGCGTGCCGCTGCCCCCGGTCGAGATCGGCATCGCGGTCTCGGTGCTCGTGCTCGGTGCGATGATCGCCGGCAAGGTCCGCGCGCCGGTCTGGCTGGCGTCGCTGATCGTCGCGGTGTTCGCCATCTTCCACGGCTATGCCCACGGTAAGGAATTGCCGTCCGCCGCCGATCCCGTCGGCTATAGCGCGGGCTTCGTGCTGGCGACGGGGATGCTGCATGTCGTCGGCATCGGCATCGGGTTGATCGCTGATCGACCCGGGGGCGCGACGGTCGTCCGCGGGCTCGGCGCACTCGTGATGATCACCGGTTTCTGGTTCCTCTGGGTCGCGCTCCGATGAGCTGCGGCCGATGAGGGGCGGGGTCGTCCCGCCGGCGCTGCTGTTTGCCGCGCTCGCGTGCATGCTCGCCTTCGCGCCGCGTGCCTTCCGGCTGCCGGCGCTGGTCGCGGCGCTCGTCGCCGGCTTCCTTGTCGCGCAGGCCCCGTTGCCAGCCCGATGGGTCGAGGGCGTCTTCCTCGGCTGCTGGGCGAGTACGGTCGGCACCGCGGCGCTGGTCCATTTTCCCCGCCGGCTGAATGGCTGGCGGCCGACGGCGCTTGGACTAAACGCTGGTGCCTGGGCCGGCGCGACCGTCGCGATTGCCGGCACGACGCGCGATCTCGCCTTGGCTGCGCCCTGGCTGGCGCTGGTGGCGCCCGGCGCCTTGCTGGTCGCGCGCGGCAACGGCGTCGCGGTCAAGGTCGTTTCGAGCTGGCTGATCGCCATCGCCCTGCTCGCCGCCGTCCTGCCGATCGTGCCGACCCCGGGCTATGCACCGGATCACATGGAATAGGTGGTCGTGCCCCGCGCCTGATGAGGCTCCAATCGCCCGGCAAATGATCGCGCGCGCGTCTTCAATGGCCGGCACTTCCCGATCCGCTGATCAGATTGAGCGTGGTAAAACGGACGCCGTTCGTCGCCTCGATGCTGCCGGCAAGCGCCCGCACCGCGGCAACCGACCCCTTCAGCATCGCTGACTCGAGACAATTGTCGTGGTCGAGGTGAACATGCGTCGTGGCGACAACGAGGTCGTGGTGGTCGTGCTGCAGCTTGGTCAGGCGGCGGACCAGCGCGGGCAGATGATGGTCATAGACGTAACTGAGATTGGCGACGCAGGCACCGTCGCCACTAGCCTGAAGTCGTCGCGCATCGACCGCGCGCCGGACGAGGTCGCGCATCGCTTCCGATCGGCTGGCATAGCCCTGTTCGGCCACAATCGCATCGAACGCCGCGGTTTCGGCCTCGTCGAGTGACACGGTCACGCGTTGCATCGGTGTTCCTCGTTTCGTCCGCCCCGACGGTAGGTGAATTATTTTGCGGCGTCGCGCCCGGCCTGCAACTCGGAGCACTGCGTACGCGTAAACCAGCGTAAGCAGATCGGTCGTCTGCTTCCTACTGGAAGGCCGATGATGCAATTGCTGGGGTTGATGCTCGTCGCCACGACGCTCAGTGCATCCCAAGCGCGGAGCGAGGCCGCCGTCGACGCCACAACCCCTGTCGCCGACATCGTCGTCACCGGTCGCGCGGCCAATTTGATCGGCATCGCCGATTCGGCGTCGGAGGGGCAGATCGGCAAGGTCGACCTCGAGAACCGCCCGATCCAGCGCATCGGCGAACTGCTCGAGGTGATCTCCGGCCTGATCGCCACCCAGCATTCGGGCGGGGGCAAGGCCAACCAGTATTTCCTGCGCGGCTTTAACCTCGACCACGGCACCGATTTCGCGACGTTCGTCGACGGCGTGCCGATCAACCTGCGGACCCATGCCCATGGACAGGGGTATAGCGACCTCAATTTCATCGTGCCCGAGTTCGTCGAGTCGATTGATTACGCCAAGGGGCCGTATCGCGCCGACGTCGGCGACTTCGACACGGCGGGATCGGCGAAGTTCCACACGGTCGACACCGCAGAGCCGTTCGTCACCGGCACGGCGGGTACGAGCGATTATTATCGCCTCGTCGCGGGCGGATCGCGCCCGCTCGGCGCCGGCGACCTCTTTCTCGGTGGCGAGGTCCGCTACGACAACGGGCCGTTCGAGATTCCCGGCGACCTCCGCCTGTTCAACGCCCTCGTCAAATGGACCGGACCGGTCGGCGACGGGACGCTGCGAACGAGCCTGCAGGGCTATCATGTCGATTTCCGTTCGGCCGAGCAGGTGCCGCAGCGGGCGATCGACTCGGGGCTGATCGCCCGCCTCGGCTATCTCGATCCGTATCTCGGCGGCGCGACGACGCGGATCCTTGCCTCGGCCACCTGGACGCAGGACAGCGAGACGCCGGTCACCGCGCTCGTCTACGCCAATTACTACAAGTTCAAGCTGATCTCGAACTTCACCTATTTCCTCAACGACCCGGTCCACGGCGACGAGTTCGAGCAGCGCGACTCGCGCTTCGTCCTCGGCGGGCGGGTCGACAAGAAGTTCGCCTTCACCCTCGGCGTCCCCGTCGAGCTCCTCGTCGGGGCCGACACCCGCGCCGACCTGATCGCGCCGGTCGGGCTGTATCACACCGAGTTCGGCCAGATCCGGTCGGTCATCCGGCAGGACCGCGTCGACGAGGAGTCGGCGGGCGTGTTCGCCGAAGCGACGATCCACCTGTTCCCGACCGTCCGGGTGGTGCTCGGGTTGCGCGGCGACGGTTATGCCTTCGACGTGCGATCAACCATCGCCGCCAACTCGGGCAGCAGCACCGCCGGCATCGTCAGCCCCAAGGCGGCGATCGCGTGGACGCCGATCCGCCAGATCGAACTCTACGCCAATTACGGCGAGGGCTTTCATTCGAACGACGGTCGCGGCACCGCGATCACGATCGATCCGAACGATGGGATCACCCCGGTCGACAAGGTGTCGGCGCTGGTCAAGGCGCGGGGGTACGAGACGGGGGTGCGCGCGCGCCCGATCGACGGCCTGACGCTGACCGCGACGTACTGGTGGCTCGACCTTGCCTCCGAGCTCCAGTTCGAGGGCGACGCCGGCGAGACCGCGCCGGTCGGGCCGTCGAAGCGCCACGGCTACGAGCTCAGCGCGTTCTACAAGCCCGCCGAGTGGCTGACCGTCGACGGGCAATATTCGCGGTCATACGCACGCGAGACCGACCTGCCGCCGGGGGCCGATCATATCCCGAATGCGCTCGAGAGCGTCGTCTCGGCGGGGACGGTCATCAAATACGCCCGCGCCTCGGCGGCGGTGCGCGTCCGCCACTTCGGGCCATATCCGATCATCGAGGACAACAGCGTCCGCGCCCGCCCGCTGACGGTGGTCAATGCGCGCGTCGGCTACGATTTCGGCCGGATCGCGATTGCCGCCGACCTGCTCAACGCCTTCGACGCTAAGGACAATGAGATCGAATATTACTACACCTCGCGCTTGCCCGGCGAGCCGCTCGCCGGCGTCGACGACCGCCACATCAAGCCGATCGAGCCGCGCCAGCTACGCGTTTCGGCAACCGCGCGGTTTTAGCGACGCGTCGTCCGCGTCTTCGCCGCGGCGTTCAACCACGCCATTTCAACGACGCCAGCGATTAAGACAGCGCATGACCTTTGTGCCCAATCGCGCCGCCGGCCTTGCCGCGCTCGACGCCTTCATCGACCGAGCCGGCCGCGACTATGCCGACACCCGTAATTTCGACCACGGCCCGGCCGACCGGACCAATGTTTCACAACTGTCGCCGTATCTCCGCTACCGGCTGATCACCGAGGACGAGGTCGTTGCCGCCGGCCGGGCGCGGCATCGCGGCTCTGCCGCCGACAAGTATGTTCAGGAGGTGCTGTGGCGCACCTACTGGAAGGGCTGGCTCGAACTGCGGCCGTCGGTCTGGGCCGACTATGTCGCCGAGGTCGCCCGCCTCGAGGATCAGTCGGGCGGCTGGCGGCGCGATTACGACCGGGCGGTCGCAGGTCACACCGGCATCGATTGTTTCGACGCGTGGATCGGCGAACTTGTCGAGTACGGCTATCTGCACAACCATGCCCGGATGTGGTTCGCCAGCATCTGGATCTTTACGCTCCGCCTGCCGTGGCAGCTCGGCGCGGCGCTCTTCGCGCGCCACCTGTTCGACGGCGACCCGGCGTCCAACACCCTGTCATGGCGCTGGGTTGCCGGGCTCCAGACTGCCGGCAAGACTTATCTGGCGCAGGCGGACAACATTGCGCGCTTTACCGATGGACGGTTCAGCCCGTCGGGACTGGCGACGAAAGCGGTCGCGATCACGGCACCGGCGACGCCGTCCCCCAAGCCGCTCGTCGAACTGGATCCGCCGGTATTCGGTCGCGTCGCCCTGTTGCTTACCGAAGACGACCTCGCGCCGGAGACGCTTCCCCTCGATGGCGTCGAGATCGTTGCCGTCGCGAGCCTGAGCCAAGATCATGGGCGCGCACCCGCGGTCGAACGCTTTGTCGGCGATGCGCTCAGTGATGCCCGTCGCCGTGCGGCAAGCAGGTTCGGCGTTGCAGGTGTTGATGTGACCGACACAACCACGGCCGATGTCGAGAATTGGGCAAACAGCGAGGGGCTTGGCTCGATCATCACCGCGTATGCCCCGGTGGGGCCGGGAGCCCGAGCCTTAGCGGCGCTGACCGATGGCCTGCGAGGGCGCGGTATCGCCGTCACGCGCATCCGCCGAAGCTGGGACGAGGATGCCTGGCCGCACGCAACACGCGGTTTCTTCGCCTTCCGCGAGCATTATGCCGGCTGATTGACGCGAAACTGGGGCGTCGTTGCGCAACGGCTTTAGAAGCCGACTAGCAATGACGCGGCCAAGTCGTGCACAGCTTTCGTTAATCCGATCACCAGCAGTCGCGGCAGCGAACGATCCTCAGTCGCGAACGGCAGGCGGGCTGCAGGCCTGCTCAGGGCGACCGTCCACCCAGCCAGCATCAATTCAGGCAACGCCTCGGGCGAAACCCCTTCGGGATGATACAAGCGCGTTCGCGCAGTATCGCAAGCAGACGCCCGTTTAGCATCAGCGCGATTTGGCGCTCTGCTCGCCGTTGTCTGCGTGCAGGCGGTTGACGAATTGACGCTTACCGAACTTTTTAAGTGGCCGGGACGTTCAGTGGCGATAACCAGGGGTCGCGCCAACTTATGGAAATTCACCTCGACGCGGTCGGCGGCATGGCAGGCGATATGTTTGCCGCTGCGCTGCTCGACGCGTTCCCCGAACATCTCGCTGGGGTGACGGCAAGTGTCGCCGCGGCGAGCGTCGACATGCCCGTCCGCGTGGCGCTTGTTGCGCACGGCGATGGCGTTCTGGTCGGCCACCGCTTCAGCGTCGAGCTGGCTTCACCGGACAATTCACTCCGTGGCGCAACGGATCATTCACCCGACCATCCTCACCGCCATCGGCATGACCATCATCATCACGCGCCACACGATGACGGCGGCGGTGAAGTGCTTGCCGTGATCGACCATCACCATGGCGACGACCATGGACACCGCCGCTGGTCGGACATTCGCGCGAGCCTCGAGGCGGCAGCCCTGGTGCCAGCGGTTCGCGATCACGCGATCGGTATCTTTAATCACCTCGCCACAGCCGAAGCCGCGGTGCACGGCCTTGGCGTCGACGATGTGACGTTCCACGAAGTCGGTGCCTGGGATTCGATCGCCGATATCGTGGCGGCCGCGCATCTGATTGATGCCTTGGGTGTCACCGGCTGGACCGTCGGCGCTCTCCCGCTCGGATCGGGCCTCGTCGCCACCGCGCACGGCTTGCTGCCGGTCCCGGCCCCCGCGACGACGGCCCTGCTACGGGGCTTTGCCATGGTCGGCGGTGG
>CAXTPH010000023.1:0-16726 GCA_964245955.1 uncultured Sphingomonadaceae bacterium
GCAACCGCAACTTCGAGGGGCGGGTGTCCCCTGATGTTCGCGCGAACTACCTCGCCTCGCCCCCGCTCGTCGTCGCCTATGCGCTGATGGGGACGATGCGCAACGACATGGTTACCGACCCGATAGGTCAGGCGACCGACGGCAGCAACGTCTTCCTCAAGGACATCTGGCCGACCAACCAGGAAGTCAGCGACATGGTGATGTCGAACGTCACCGCCGACATGTTCCGCAACCGCTATTCCGACGTCTTCAAGGGCGACGAGCGCTGGCAGGCGATCAAGATCGAGGGCGGCGCGACCTACTCGTGGAACCCGGTGTCGACCTATGTCGCCAACCCGCCGTACTTCGACGGCATGACGATGACGCCGAGCGCGGTCGGCGACATCGTCGCGGCGCGTCCGCTGGCGATCTTCGCCGACAGCGTTACCACCGACCACATCTCGCCCGCCGGCAACATCAAGGAAGCCTCGCCCGCCGGGCGCTACTTGAACGATCGCCAGGTCAGCCGCGCCGAGTTCAACAGCTACGGCGCGCGGCGCGGCAACCACGAGGTGATGATGCGCGGCACCTTCGCCAATATCCGCATCAAGAACGAGATGGTCCCCGGCGTCGAAGGCGGCATCACCCGGATGCTCGCCGAAGGCGGCGACAACGGCGGCCACGGCGAGCAGCTCGACATCTTCGACGCTGCCGAGAAGTACCGCGCCGCCGGCACGCCGCTCGTCATCATCGCCGGCAAGGAATACGGCACCGGCTCGTCGCGCGACTGGGCGGCGAAGGGCACGACCTTGCTCGGCGTCCGCGCGGTGATCGCCGAAAGCTTCGAGCGCATCCACCGCTCGAACCTCGTCGGCATGGGCGTCGTTCCGCTCCAGTTCGCCGACGGCGTCGACCGCAAGACGCTGCAGCTAACCGGCGACGAGACGTTCGACATCACCGGTATGGCAGCACTGCGCCCGCGTCAGATGGTCAGCGTCGCCTTTACCCGTGCCGACGGCTCGACCGGAAGTTTCGAGACCAAGTGCCGGATCGATACCGAGCAGGAACTCGACTATTTCTATGCCGGCGGCATCCTGCCCTATGTTTTGCGCAAGCTGGCCGCATGAAACATTAAAGTCGTCCGGGCTGCTTGCTTGCCAATACTGGGCGCGATCGCCAATGTGAACGCACGCTCATGATCATCGACAAGCGAGGGAAGCACTATGCGGGCGCTGACAGTGATCGGGGCAGTCGTGCTGAGCGCAGGGGCGGCGCCGGCGCTGGCCCTTAGCGCGCAGAGCCCAACCGACCTCGCGAATTCGCTGGTCGCCCGCGGCCAGTACAGCGGGGTCGTCGGTATCCAGGTTCAGACAATCGGTGGAAAAGCCGGAGAGTGCACCGGCGCCGTGATCGCCAAGAGCGTCGTCCTCACCGCCGCGCATTGCCTCAATATCGACGGCACCGGCGTCGCCGCGCTCCGCGCAGTCCTGCCCGATCTAACGACGCCGCTTGGCCAGACGATCAACGCCACCGCCTTCTATGTGCCGCCGGCGTTCAACGGCAGTGTAACCCACGGTTCGGATATCGCCGTGATTAAACTCGACGCGAATGTCCCGCCCGGCACCGCGATATATCAGTTCGACCATGGCACGGTCGCGAGCAACCTTGGGGCTGAGGCGATGGTCGGCCTCGGCGGCACCGGGCTGGGCGCGACGGGCACGAACATATCGGTCGACGACGGACGGAAGCGGATCGGCTACAACCAATACGAGTTCACCTTTGACCAGATCCTGGCGGCGATTGGCGGCGGCACCCCCGCATCGTCGCCGACCGATGCCCTCGGTGCGCTCAAAGGCAGCGAACTTGCCTATGACTTCGATTCTGGGTTGGCGAATAACGACGTCTTCGGCGCGCTCGGTCTGCCCGGCCTTGGCTATGTTTCGGCCGACGGCCTCTACCACGACACCATTGCAACCTTGGGCGACTCTGGGGCGCCGCATTTCGAAAACGGCAGGATCGTCGGAATTACCTCGTTCGGCCTCAGTTCGGCATTCCTTTATAGCAGGCAGCCCGCGTGCGGCCCGGGCTTCCTCGACCCATCGCACAGCGCCACGTCGTGCACCGATTCGAGCTTCGGCGAGATCGGCGTCGATACCCGCGTGTCGAGCTATTATGATTTCATCACCAGCCACATCACGACGCAGGTCCCCGAGCCTTCGGCCTGGGGGATGATGATCAGCGGCTTCGGGCTGATCGGCGCGGGACTTCGCCGGCGTCGGGCTGATCGCGATCTGACGCTGGCGTAAGGATACGCGCAATCGAAGCGGCTAGTGTGATACCGTTGCATCACACTAGCCGTGATAGTGCCTTTGATCAGCGCCAGTCGACGATCCGCCAGCCCCGCGCCTGCGCCATCCCCCGCAGCCTGCGCGACGGGGTCACTGCGATCGGCTCGGCGGCCAGCGCGAATAACGCCGCATCGGAGACATGGTCGGAATAAGCGCGGACGAAACGTTCGCCCGGATATGCCGCCGCGACCATCGCCGCCTTGGTCGCGCCATAGCAATTGCCGCCGGCGATCCGTGCGCGCAACCGGTCACCGCGCCAAATCGATGCCGTGGCCACCACCCCGTCGACGCCCAGCGCGGCGGCGATCGCCTGTGCGTAGAACGCGAAGCTCGCGGTCGCGATAACGATTTCAAACCCCGACGCGCGGTCGGCAGCGAACTGATCGATCGCTCCGGGCATCAGACCGCGCGCGACTATCATCGCAGCGAATTCAGCCGCCCGCACTTCGACTGCATGACGCGGCGCAGCATCGCCCATGAGCAGAAGCTGGGCGATCTCCTTCAACCGCGACCGGGTGATCACCCCGAAGCGAAAGCCGACCCCCGCGACGCCGGCCAAGGGCAATAAGGCGATCCGCCATGGCGCTTCACGCCGCGCCCAATAGAGCAGCCATCGGGTGTACGTCGGCACGCGGGTGATCGTCTTGTCCATGTCGTAGATCACACGTGGCATGACCCGCCCATGCCGAAGCTGCGCCCGCGACGCAACCGAACCGGGCTGGCGGCGTTTGCCCCTTGCCGGAACCGTATCGTTCCCTCAACAATCGGACCCAATGACCGACGCTACGATGACACTCGACGATGCCGCCGGCCAAGCGCGGACGTTGCATCTCGGCGGGTCGCTGACGGTCGCATCGATCGGGGCGGTCGCGCCCGAGCTCGCCGCGTTGCAGCCCGAAGGAGACTTGCGGATCGACCTCGGTGGCATCGACCGGATCGACACCACCGGCGCGTGGCTCGTCCACAAGTTGCTGCGGGACTGGGAACAGGCCGGCAAGGCGGCCACGCTCGATCACGCCTCGGAAGAAGCCACGCGTTTGATCGAACAGGTCGCCGCGAACGACAAGCCCGCGACCCGCCGGCCCCCGCACGGCAATCGCGCGGTCGAGCGGCTCGAACTCATCGGCGCCGCCGTCGTTCATGCAGCGAACACGCTCGGCGAATTTCTGGCCTTTCTCGGCCAGACGCTCGTCGTGCTGTTCCAGACGATCGTCGAACGCCGTCCGCTGCGATGGAACGCGGTGATCCATCAAATGGAGGTCGTCGGCGCCAATGCGCTCGGCATCGTCGGGCTGCTGTCGTTCCTCGTCGGCCTCGTCATCGCGCAGCAGGGCGCGGTCCAGTTGGCGCAGTTCGGGGCCGAGGTCTTCACCGTCAACCTGATCGGCCGATCGGTCATTCGCGAGCTCGGCATCCTGATCACCGCGATCATGGTCGCCGGGCGGTCGGGTTCGGCCTTCGCCGCGCAGATCGGCTCGATGAAGCTCAACGAGGAGGTCGACGCCATGCGGTCGATCGGCATGTCACCGACCGAGATGCTCGTCGTGCCGCGGATCATCGCGATGGTGATCATGCTCACGCTGCTGTCGTTCTTCGGCGCGATCATGGCGATCATCGGGGGCGGGCTGTTCTGCTGGATCTCGCTCAACATCCCGCCGTCGAGTTACGTTCAGCGTATCCAGGACGCGACGCCGCTGTCGGACCTCGTCATCGGCATGATCAAGGCCCCCGTGTTCGGCTTCATCATCGCCGTGACCGGCTGCTTTCAGGGCATGCAGGTCACCGGCAACGCCGAATCGGTCGGCGCCCGGACGACGCAGGCAGTGGTTCAGTCGATCTTCCTCGTCATCGTCCTCGACGCCTTCTTCGCGGTGTTCTTCACCGCGCTGGGCTACGTGTGATGGCCACCGCGCCGGCTGCAAAGGACGACGAGATCGTCATCCGCGTCGCTCACCTGCAGAATAGTTTCGGCTCGCAGGTGGTTCACAAGGACGTCAACCTCGAGGTCCGCCGCGGCGAGATCATCGGCGTCGTCGGCGGTTCGGGCACCGGCAAGTCGGTACTGATGCGGTCGATCATCGGGCTGCAGGAGCCGGGCGCGGGCGAGATCGAAGTCCTCGGCGAAAATGTCGCGACGCTCGACGCCGCGGCGGCGAAGGACCTTCGCCGCCGCTGGGGCGTGCTGTTCCAGAACGGCGCGCTCTTCTCCTCGCTGACCGTCGCCGAGAACATCGAAGCGCCGATGCGCGAGTTCTTCCATCTCGACCAGGCGTTGATGGACGAAATCGCCAGCTACAAGATCGCGATGGTCGGCCTGCCCCAACTTGCCGGGCCGAAATTCCCGTCCGAGCTGTCGGGCGGCATGCGCAAGCGGGCCGGGCTGGCGCGCGCGCTCGCGCTCGATCCAGCACTGCTGTTCCTCGACGAACCGACCGCCGGGCTCGACCCGATCGGGGCAGCGGCGTTCGACGAGCTGATCAAGGGCATGCGCGACACGATGGGGTTGACGGTGTTCCTGATCACCCACGACCTCGATACGCTTTATGCAATCTGCGACCGTGTTGCGGTCCTTGGCGACGGCGTCATGCTCAAGGTCGGAACGATTCCGGAACTATTGGAGTTTGATCACCCGTGGGTCCGCGAATATTTCTCGGGTCCGCGCGGGCGGGCGGCGGCGGCGACCGACGCGATCCCGCAGAAGGCGACCGATGCCGACCGCGACGCGGCACGCGCGATCGAGGCGGGAGCGGATGCGGCGGGTGCCGGCGCGACCGGAACAGAGGACGAGGACTGACGTGGAAACCCGAAGCAACTATGTCCTCGTCGGCGGCGTCGTCATCACGCTGACTATCGCGCTGTTCGCGTTCGTCCTCTACCTCGCCAAGTTCTCCGGCGAGGAAAAGCGTCAGTTCGACATCTTCTTCCGCCAGTCGATCAGCGGCATCGCGATCGGTTCGCCCGTCCAGTTCAAGGGCGTACCCGTCGGCCAGATCAAGGAGATCGCACTCCTGCCGAAAACGCCCGACGCGGTGCGCGTACGCATCGACGTCGGCGCCGACGTGCCGATCCTGCAGGGAACGACAGCCTCGATCGAGGGCGTCGGCTTCACCGGTGTCAGCCAGATCCAGCTGACCGGTGCCATGGCCGGCGCGCCGCCGATCACCGAGGTCGGGCCGTTCGGCAAGCCGGTCATTCCGCCGCGCGCCGGTGCGCTCGGCCAGCTGCTGGCCAGCGCGCCTGAACTACTCAACAACGTCTCGGCGCTGACCGCGTCGCTTAACGAGCTGCTCAACCCGGCGAACCGAAAGTCGCTCGGCAACATCCTCAGCAATGCCGACCGGCTAACCGGAAGCCTCGCCGACCGCGGCCCCGAGATCGCCGCGACGCTGGTCGAGACCCGCGCAACGTTGAAGCAGGCAACCGAGGCCGCCGCGGCGCTGACCAAGCTGACTGGTCACGCCGACAATATCCTGACGACCGACGCGGGACCGCTCGTGCACGATCTCCGCGAGACGGCGGGCCACGCCAATGCGACGCTCGCCAAGCTCGATACGCTGGTCGGCAGCGCGCAGCCGGGCATCGATACGTTCACCAGCCAGACGCTGCCCGAGACGGCGCAGCTGATCCGCGAGGCGCGCGACGCCACCGCGCAGCTCGGCGCGATAGCCGCCAAGCTCGATCAGGATCCCGCCGGCGCGCTGCTTGGCGGGCGACGCCTGCCCGAATATGCCGCGCCGGGTTACGTGCCGCCGAAGAAGGGCAAGAAGTGATGATGCGCCAAATTCCAGTCGCTGCGCTCGTCGCCGCGTTCGCCATCGCCGGGTGCGGCCCGCTGGTTCAGATCGGCGGCAACGACAAGGCGCCGACGGCATTGCTGGCATTGCGCGCGACGGCAGCCCCCGGCCCGGCCGTGCCGACGACGAGCGACCGCGCGACGACGCTGCTCGTCCTCGTACCGAGCGTGCCGGGGACGCTGCAGACGCTGCGCTTGCCGGTCACGACGAGCGACACCGAGGTCGCGTATCTGACGGGCGCGACGTGGGCCGAGCAGCCTAATCGCGAGTTCCAGCATGTGCTCGCCGACACGATCTCGGCGCGCGGGGTCGCGGTCATCGACCCGCATCAGGCTTCGCTCGCGCCGGGGCGGACCCTGTCGGGGGTGCTCGTCGAGTTCGGCCTCGACGTGCGGAATCCGGCGGCGACAGTCGTTCGGGTCCGCTACGACGCAACGCTGAGTGGGACGGCCAAGGCGCCTTTCACGATCCGACGCTTCGACGCGGTCCAGCCGGTCGCAACCCAGAACCCGGCCGACGTCGCCATCGCGCTCAACACCGCGGCCAATGCCGTTGCCACGCAGGTCGCCGACTGGGTCGCGCGCTAGCCGGCGAGGCTCTTGCTCGCCATTTCGAACACGTCCTTCGACAGCCCCGGCGCCGCCACGATCCGTTCGAGTTCGGCACGCATCAGCCCCGAACGCACCGGATCAAACCGCTTCCACCGTCCGAGCGGAACGCTGAGCCGCGCCGCGGCACCCGGGTTGGTCTTGCCGACCGTCAGGATCTCGTCGGCGAGAAAGCGATAACCCGCGCCGTCGATCGCGTGAAACCGGACCTGGTTAACCCCAAACGCGCCAATCAGCGAGCGCAGACGGTTGGGGTTGCCGGGGTTGAAGTCGGCGTGGCCGCGCAGTTCGATCACCCGCGCAAGCGTGTCGGGGCGTGTCGACATCGCCTGGACCGCGAACCACTTGTCGATGACGAGCGGATTGTCGCGATAGCGATCGTAGAACGCCGCCAGTGCCGCATCGCGCTCGGCAGCCTGTGAGTTGGCGAGGAACGACAGCGCCGCCATCCGGTCGGTCATGTTGTCGGCGTCGTTGAACTGCGCGTAAGCCGCCGCGACCGCGTCGGGCGCATCGTCGACCATGAGATAGCCGAGCGCCGCGTTCTTCAGCGCCCGCCGGCCCTTGGCCTCGCCGGTCAGTTCGTAGCGGTTGGCGCCGTTCGACCGATAGGTCGACCACAGCCGGTCGTGGAGGGTCGAGGCGATCGCGGCGCGGGTCGCCTTGCGCCGCCGGTGGATCGCGTCGACCTCGACGATCGCCGCCTGGTCGCCGATGACGCTTTCGGTCGGCAGCAGGATCGCCTCAGCGGTGAACTCGGGGTCGAGCCCGGCGTCGAGCGTCGCCGCGACGGTCGCGACGAGGTCGTCGGCCGGTCCGTCGCCCGACAGGACATCGAGCGCGAGGCGCTGGGTCGCTTCCCAGCGCGCGAACGGATCGTCGTCGTGCGCGGCGAGGAAGGCGAGATCGGCGCGCGACTGGACGGTGTCGACGACGACCGGTGCTGAGAAGCCGCGGTTGAGCGACGCCACTGGCGTCTCGGTCACGCCGTCGAAGCGGACGGTCGTCGCCCCGTCGATGTCGACGACGCGCTCGTCGCCGAGCCGCTGGCCGCTGTCGCGCCCGAACAGCGCAACCCGGAACGGCATCGCCATCGGCACCTTGTTCGCCTGACCTGGCGTCGCCGGGACCGACTGCGCTAGCCGCAAGGTCGCCGTCGCGGTCGCGGCATCGTGGTCGAGCTCGACCGCGATGCGCGGCGTACCCGCCTGATTATACCATTCGCGGAACGAGCCGAGGTCGCGCCCCGACGCCTCGGCCATCGCTGCGAGCCAGTCGTCGGTCGTCACCGCCTGCCCGTCGAAACGGTTGAAATAGAGGTCGGTGCCGGCGCGGAACGCCTTCTCGCCGAGCAGGACGCTGAGCATGCGGATGACCTCGGCGCCCTTGTTGTAGACCGTCGACGTGTAGAAGTTGCCGATCTCGATGTACGCATTCGGGCGGATCGGATGGGCGAGTGGGCCGGCATCTTCGGGGAACTGCGCCCCGCGCAGCATGCGGACATCGTCGATACGGTTGACCGCCGCCGAACCCTGATCAGCCGAGAACTGCTGGTCGCGGAAGACCGTCAGCCCCTCCTTGAGCGACAACTGGAACCAGTCGCGGCAGGTGACGCGGTTGCCGGTCCAGTTGTGAAAATACTCGTGCGCGACGACCGCCGCGACCGCGTCGAAATCGTCGTCGGTCGCGGTTTCCTGGTCGGCCATGATATACTTCGAATTGAAGATGTTGAGGCCCTTGTTCTCCATTGCCCCGGCGTTGAAGTCGGACACCGCGACGATGTTGAATTCGTCGAGGTCGTACTCGCGGCCGTAATTGACCTCGTCCCAGCGGAACGCCGCCTTGAGCGCGGTCATCGCGTGGCCGCAGCGCGGCAGTTCGGCGGGATCGGCCCAGATCGCGAGCGTGACGTCGCGTCCCGAGGCGGTCGTGAACCGGTCGCGCAGCGCGCCGAGGTCGCCGGCGACGACGGCGAACAGGTACGCCGGCTTCGGCCACGGATCGTTCCACTCGGCGAAGTGGCGGCCATCGTCGAGCTGCCCTGCCGCGCCGCGATCGCCGTTCGACAGCAGGATCGGATAGAGCGTGGCGTCGGCCTCGAGCCGGACGCTGTAGCGCGACAGGACGTCGGGCCGGTCGGGGAAGAAGGTGATGCGGCGGAAGCCCTCGGCCTCGCACTGGGTGCATAGCTTGCCGCCGCTGGCGTAGAGCCCCATCAGCACGGTGTTCTTCGCCGGCTCGATCTCGACGACCGTCTCGACCACCGCCGTATCGCCGTCGATCGCCAGCACGAGCGTCTCGCCGTCGGCCGCCGCATCGACCGTGATCCCGTCGACATGGACCGAGATGAGCGTGAGGTCTTCGCCGTCGAGGACGAGCGGGCGGGCATGCGCTCCGTTGCGTTCGACCGTCAGCCGGGCATGGACCCGCGTCCGCGCGGCATCGAGCTCGAAGCGCAGCGCGACGGTCGGGACGAGCCAGTCGGGCACGGCATAGTCGGCGAGGCGGATGGTCGGCGGGGCGATCGGGGCGTCGAGCATGATTGATCCTATCAGTCTGGCTTCGAGGTAGGCGTCATCACCCGGTTTGTTAAGCGCGGCATCGGGCCATAAGGTGCCGGCCATGCATCTGCTGATCTTCGGTCTCGGCTATACCACCGCGCGGCTGGCGGCCCGGCTCCGTGACGAGGGCTGGCGGATCACCGCGACCCGCCGTGTCGCCGAGGGCGACACGCTGGCGTTCGACGACCCCGCGGTCGGCAGCGCGATCGGCTCGGCGACCCACATCCTGTCGTCGGTGCCGCCGGTCGACGACGCCGATCCGGTCTTGGTCCGGTACGGCGCGATGCTGGCTGCCGCCCCCGCGCGCTGGGTCGGCTATCTGTCGTCGACCGGGGTCTATGGCGACGCCGGCGGTGCCTGGGTCGACGAAGCGTCGCCGGTCGGCTTCGGCCGGCGCAGCGCCCGCGTCGCCGCCGACCTCGCGTGGCAGGCGCTGCGGGGCGACGTTCGCGTTTTTCGCCTGCCGGGCATTTACGGTCCGGGCCGTTCCGCGATCGACAGGGTCAGGGCCGGAACGGCGCAGCGGATCGACGCCCCCGGGCATCGCTTCAGCCGCATCCATGTCGACGACATCGGTAGCTGCGTCGCGGCATCGTTCACGCGCGGCGGTCCGGGAGTGTTCAACGTCGCCGACGCCGAACCTGCCCTGAACAGCGTGGTGATCGACTACGCCTGCGACCTCCTCGGGGTCGCCTACCCGCCGCTCGAAGCGCTCGCGACGGCGCGACTGTCGCCGATGGCGCGCGGCTTCTACGCCGAGTCGCGGCAGGTCGCGGCGCGGCGGATCGGCCGCGACCTCGGCGTCACCCTCGCCTATCCCGACTTTCGTGCCGGGCTTCGCGCCTGCCGGTAGCCGGTCAAGCCGGTTCCACTGCCCAATTCGAAAGTTACACATGTTCACACAACGACCGGCTTTTTCATCGTAATTCACGACGATCGGGAGGGGTCGCGCCGATCTTGGCATTGGCGCTTCCCGCCGGAAGTTGACGATGCTCACACAAACCAGCGGTCCGCGATCGCTGCGGTGCCTCGGTCCGACAATGAGAAAGAGCGACTCGACGTCTGGACTCGAAGCCGCAAGCCTAATCCGATCAGCCGCTTGTAGGACAGCCGAGTTAGGCGGTCGCCTCGGCGGGCACCGGACGGGTCCGGCGGCTGCCGAGCGCGACCGCGAGGCCGACGAGCGCCAGCACTGCCCCGGCCGCCGCCGTCGGCGTCCAGCGAAAGCCCTCGAACGCGGTCGACAGCGCCATCGCGACGATCGGCGTGACGACGCTCGAATAGGCGGCGGGCCCCGGGCCCATCGTGCGGATCAGCCGGTAGTAGATGGTGAACGCCACCGCCGAGGCGACGACCGCGAGATATGCCAATCCCGCCCAATATTCGAGCCGGCCGTCGACCACCGGCGGCCCGGCGGTCGCCGCCGCGAAAGCGATGTCGATCAGGGCGCCGTAGAACATCATCCACGACAGCATCGGCAACGGCTTGAACGAGCGCGCATAGCCGCCCGCCTGCATGACGTTGGCGACCGAGGCCGACAGCACCGCGGCGAGCGCGAAGCCCAGTCCGAGGATCGTGCTTGCACCTGCCGGATGCAGCAGGTCGGGTCCGAAGACGAGCCCGAGACCGGCGATGCTGACGCCCGAGCCGACCAGAAAGCGCCGCGTGATCGGCGACTTGAGGAAGATCGCCGACAGCACCGCATTGCTGATCGCCAGCAATGCGAACACCAGCGCCACCAATCCCGACGTGACGTGGCGCTCGGCGGCATAGACGAGGTTGAAATTGAAGAAGAATTGCGCGCTGCCGGCGACCGCGGCGAAGGCATGGGCGCGCCGGTCGAAGCGCTGGCCGCCGCGCGTGGCGACCGTCAGCACTGCCAGCAGGCCGCAGGCGATGACGAAGCGGTACGTGACCGACCATGGCGCCGGGACGCCGCCGAGCTGCCCCTTGATGATCAGCCACGTCGAGCCCCAGATCAGCGAGACGAGGACGAACCCCGCGACCGACCCCCGGTCGACGGTTTTGGTGTCGGCCCCCGGCAATGGCTTAGGGCAATCGGGCGACGGCGGCGGCGAGCGCGTCGATCGCCGCAGCCGGCGTGTCCCACGCGACGACGAAGCGCGCGAGATGATCGGCGGGGTCGGCCCAGTCGTAGAACAGGAAGCCCGCATCGTGCAGCCGGGCGGCACCATCGGGGCCGAGGTCGGCGAAGACCTCGTTCGCCTGCACCGGATAGACCGTCCGCGATGCCAGCGCGGAAGCGAGGCGCGCGGCCCCCGCGTTGGCCGCCGCGGCATTGCGCGTCCATGCTCCGGACTCGACATAGCCGAGCAGCTGTGCGGCGTTGAAGCGGCCCTTGCTCGGCATCTGGCCGGCGCGCTTGCGGCGCAGGCGGATGGCCTCGACGAGGGACGGATCGAACACGACCATCGCCTCGGCGGTCATCCCGCCGTTCTTGATCGCGCCGAGGCTGAGGACATCGACCCCGGCGCGCCAGGTGATGTCGCCGGGGTGGCAGCCCAATGAAACCAGCGCGTTGGCGAAGCGGGCGCCGTCCATGTGGACCTTCCAGCCGCGCGATTTCGCATAACCGGCGAGCGCCGCTACTTCATCCGGAGCATAGACGGTGCCGCATTCGGTCGCCTGGGTCAGCGATAGCGCGCCGAGCTGGACCTGATGAACCCCGCCGCGGTGGGCGGCGAGGCTTGCGGTCACCGACTCCGGCGTCAGCTTGCCGTCACCCCCCTGGCACAGCAGCAATTTTGCGCCGCCGGTGAAGAATTCGGGGGCGCCGCACTCGTCGACGTGGATATGCGCCTCGGCGTGGCACGCGATCGCCCCGTACGGCGGCACCATAGCCGCCAGCGCGAGCGCGTTCGCCGCCGTGCCCGTCGACACCGGCAGGACCGTGCAAGCCGTTGCGAACACATCGGAAAACACCGCGTCGAGCCGCTCGGTCGTCGCATCCGCATCGTATGCCGCGGCACTGGCGGGAGCCGCCGCGACGACCGCGGCGAGGACTTCGGGGCAGACGCCGGCGGCGTTGTCGGACTGGAAATTCATGGAGTGGGGGCTAGGCGGCGGCGCGCCACGGGTCAACCGCACAGGTCCGCGCACACCGCCAAACGCGACGTCCCCACCCGGCTCGAGCGCCGGCACGGCGTTTTGGTGCGGACCCGCCGGGAGCGCCTAGCGGACCGCGTCGGGCTGCCGCTCGGGCCGCGCGGCGGCGACGGCGGGCAGCGCGTTCAACCGCACGTCGATCGCCGACAGCTTCGGGAAGCGCGCGATGTCGGCCTGGAGCCGGCGCGCGTTCCACATCTGCGGCACGAGGCAGATGTCGGCGAGCGTCACCGTGTCGCCGAACAGATACGCGCCGGTGGCGACCTCGGCGAGTTCCTCGAGCGCCGCGAACCCGGTCTCGACCCAGTGGCGATACCAGTCGTCGACCGCCGCCTGCGGCTGGGCGAGCGGCCCGCGCAGGTAGTTGAGCACGCGCAGGTTATTGATCGGGTGGATGTCGCAAGCGATCTGCAGCGCCGCGCCGCGGACCCGCGCCCGCGCCAGTGCGTCGCCGGGCAGCAGCGGTGGGTCGGGATAGACCTCGTCGAGATATTCGACGATCGCGAGGCTCTGGTTGAGCCCGGCGTCGCCGTCGATCAGATACGGCACCATCCCCTGCGGGTTGAGCAGCTTGAACCCGATCCCCCCCTGCGCCCCCTGCGCGAGGTTGATCGCGACCTGCTCATAGGCGAGCCCCTTGACCGCCAGCGCGATGCGGACGCGATACGAGGCGGACGAGCGCCAGTAGCCGTAGAGGGTGCGGGTGGTCATGGGTTGCTCGCTCAGGGTGGCGCGGCGCGCGCACGGGGAGATGCCGGACTAACGCCCATGCGACTGGAGGACAACGCGAAGTCTGCTGCCGACCATCGCACGACGTCACGCAGCGGCTTCGTGCCATGGGTCTCTACCAACTTGGCAGTGCGATGGATGCTGGTCGATGACGGTGACGCCTTGATGCGGGGCCAAGTCCGGACGCTCGTGCGTTGAGCCAGCGGTTACGCGAACAGGGGCAAAATGGGACATCTCGTCGCGAAAGAAGATTGGGGGATCGTCGACCTCGATACCGCAACTGGCCGGGTCTTTGTTCAGGAGGATTGGCTGTACGTTTGGCTGTTGTATCAGGGGGCTGCTCACTGGACGTTGGCCGAAAAGCGGTTGTTTCACTACCGCGTCGACATTGGCGTGTGGAAGCTGTGGAGCAACAAGCTGTTCCTAAACGTGACCGGTTCAGCTCCCTTTACCGCCCGACGCGTGCCGATAAATTTCGATGTTCGGTGGAAGACGCACGGTGCTCATCAATGGACCGTGCTGGCCTGGAAGGTACCGCCTGGATCGACCCCGACCAGCCCGATCTGGAGCGAGGTCGACTGGAACGTCCACACGGTCCGCCTCAGCTCGGCGGATGTGCTCGAGCGCGGCGCGATGAACAAGGCGGGACAGTCGACACCGAACTTCCGCACGCCGCCCCATGAATTTGGGCATACCATGTACCTGCCCGACGAATATAATCTGCCGACGCCGGCGGCGCCAAGCCCGAACCTCGGTGACACGAACAGCATCATGAACATCGGCCGCCAAGTGCGGTCGAGGCATCTTGCTCTGCTGGTAACCACGCTCAATCGGTTACTGCCCAATGCGAGGTTCAGCGTATGAGGGTCGGGCGATTCCTATTACTGGCAATCGGCACTGGCGGCACGGGGCGTGCAGATGCCCCTCCCATGCCGCCCGTCCAGAACGAGCGCATCTGCTCGTCGGACCATATTGTATGCGCAACGATCGATCGTGAGCGTCATGTGACGACGGTTCGCAGGGGAAATGCAACCCTGTGGACGATGGCAAGCGCCCCGCCGGCTGCCGTCGTTGCGCGCGGCGGCGACGTTCTCATCGAGCAGTTTCGGCCCGGCGGCCTGCTCGAAATGAGTGACGGACCGGATACCGTAGTTCTGATCATCCGCCACAAGGGGGCGGTCCTCAGGCGCATTCGGCTGAACGAGGTCGTCGTTCACCCCGACCGATTGCCCAAGTCGGTATCTCATCGACGCTGGTCGCGCGTCGATCACCTCGCCGGCAACGATTACGTCATCGACACCGAGGAAGGAAAACGCGTCAGCATTGCCCTGTCGGACGGAACTATCACCGTGCACGACCTGCCGGGCGGGGCGTCTGATACTTGGTACTGCCGGTACGCCCAGCCGACGACGACGGGGCCTTGCGCCACTTCACGTCATAGCCAATCAACTTGATAATCACGTTACCCAAGCAACGAGCGGCACTTAACGGGTAACGATTTTACGAAGCGGTCGGGCTGTGGTTGACCACAAACAACCGCATTGATGTTAAGCGACTACGAAGGCCGCCCTACCGCGTCTTCGCCCCCGCCACCGGGCGCGACGCGTCGAACGGGTTCTTGCCGCCGCGGAAGTTCAGCCGGATCGGTACCCCGTCGAAACCCAGTTCGTCGCGCAACGAATTGACGAGGTAGCGGGTGTAGCTCGCGGGCAGGTCTTCGGTGCGGTTGCCGAAGATGACGAAGGTCGGGGGGCGGGTCGCCGCCTGCGTCGCGTAGCGCAGCTTGATGCGCTTGCCGCCGGCGGCGGGCGGCGGGTTGCGTTCGAGCGCGGCCTCGAACCAGCGGTTGAGCGCACTCGTCGACACGCGCCGGCTCCAGCCTTCGCGCGCGTCGAACGACGCCTTCATCAGCAGGTCGAGGCTGCGCCCGGTGAGGCCCGAGATCGCGACGAGCGGCACGTTCTTGATCTGCGACAGCCCGTCGTCGAGCGCCTTCCTGACCCCCTGGAACAGCGACGACAGGTCGTGCGCCGCGTCCCATTTGTTGAGCGCGATGACGAGCGCGCGGCCCTCGCTCAGCACCATGTCGGCGATCCGCAGGTCCTGCGCCTCGAGGCCGAGTGTCGCGTCGAGCAGCAGCACGACGACCTCGGCGAAGTCGACCGCGAACTTGGTGTCGACCGCCGCCATCCGTTCGAGCTTGTCGGTGACCTTCGACCGGCGGCGCAGCCCGGCGGTGTCGACGAGGCGGACCGGGCGCATGACGCCGTCGCGCTCCCATTCCCAGTCGATCGCGATCGAATCGCGGGTGATCCCCGCCTCGGGGCCGACGACGAGCCGGTCCTCGCCGAGCAGCCGGTTGATCAGCGTCGACTTGCCGGCGTTCGGGCGCCCGACGATCGCGAGCTTGAGCGGCTCGGCTGCGAGGCGCGCGTCGGTCTCCTCGGGCGTTTCCTCGGCGATGATCTCCTCTTCCTTGGCGATCAGCGGGTCGAGGTGCGGGATCAGCGCCTCGTACAGGTCGGCCATGCCCTCGCCGTGCTCCGCCGAGATCTGCACCGGCTCGCCGAAACCGAGCTCGTAGCTTTCGGCGACCCCGGCCTCGCCCGCACGCCCCTCGGCCTTGTTGGCGACGAGGATCAGCGGCACGTCGTGCGCGCGCAGCCATTGCGCGAAGTGGCGGTCGAGCGGGGTGATGCCGGCGCGCGCGTCGAATACCATCAGCGCGACGTCGCCGTCGACGAGCGCGGCGTCGGTCTGCGCACGCATGCGGGCGGCAAGGCTGAGCGCGTCGGCTTCCTCGAGCCCGGCGGTATCGACGATGCGGAACTTGAGGTCGTAGAGCAGCGCATCGCCTTCGCGCCGGTCGCGGGTCACGCCGGGCGTATCGTCGACGAGCGCGAGCTTGCGCCCGACGAGGCGGTTGAACAGGGTCGACTTGCCGACGTTGGGGCGGCCGATGATGACGACGGTAGGGTGGTGGGCGATCATCGGAGGGCTGTAGCACCGCCCCCCGTTTCGGGCCACCGCATAGCCAACCGTCGTGAAGCGGTCGCTACTGCTTGATCAGTGTCGCGGCCGACGTCGTGCCGTGGAGGAGGTCCTGGGCGTCGGCGTGGATCGTCTTGCCGTCGGCGGCCATGGCATAGGTGTAGATGCCGATCGCCTTGCCGTCGCGGTAATCGGTTTCGACGAGCGTGTCGGGTCCGGTGCGCTTGAGCGCGACACTCGTCCAGCCGGGGTCGCCGACGACCGGCGACGGCGGGCCGCCGACCGTCGTCGTGAAGGCGATGCCGGTCGGGGTCTTCAACGTCATCTTCTCACCATCGAGGCGCATCATCACCGTCAGACCGGCGTCGCTGACCTCGGCCGCGGTTGTCTCGAGCCACGATCCCGACACCGCGTGCGATCCGACGGGGCCCGCGGCGGCGCGCTTGTCGGTCTGCTTGCCGGTCACCGCGACGCCGTTCGCCGCGGTCATGTCGGTGAACGTCGTCGTCTGGGTGGCATCGTCGGCGGCGACGATCCGCGCCGTTTCGACCATCGGCTTGCCGCCTTTGGTCGACTTCCAGGTAATCGTG
>CAXTPH010000024.1:0-16510 GCA_964245955.1 uncultured Sphingomonadaceae bacterium
TCGCCACGGCGATGGCGACGGCGAAGAAGATCGGCAAGGTCGCGGTCGTCGCCGGGGTGTGCGACGGCTTCATCGGCAACCGCATGCTCGCGCAGCGCCAGCAGCAGGCGCAGGCGCTGATCGTCGAGGGCGCCCTCCCCGCCGACGTCGACCGCGTGCTGTTCGACTTCGGCTTCCCGATGGGGCCATTCCAGATGTCCGACCTGGCCGGGCTCGACATCGGCTGGAACGCCGAGACGTCGAAAGGTGCGACGATTCGCGACCGGCTGTGCGAGGCGGGACTGCGCGGCCAGAAGAACGGCCACGGTTTCTACGATTACGACGCGCAGCGGAACCGGACGCCGTCGCCGGTCGCCGAGAAGATCATCCTCGACTTTGCCGCCGAGCGCGGGGTCAACCGCCGCCACATCGACGACGCCGAGATCCTCGAACGCTTCCTCTATCCGATGGTCAACGAGGGCGCGAAGATCCTCGACGAGGGCATGGCACAGCGCGCAAGCGACATCGATATCGTCTGGATCAATGGCTATGGCTGGCCGGTCTATCGCGGCGGCCCGATGTTCTGGGCCGACAGCGTTGGACTACCGACAATCGTCGACAAGCTCAGGGCCTATGGGATCGAGCCCGCGCCGTTGCTCGTCCGGCTGGCGAACGAGAACAAGGGTTTCGCCGGGGTGTAACCGGGCGCGGGTGGCCTACGTATAAGTGGTAGTCACCAGCCACGAGGCCCGATGCCCTTTATGCCCGTCAGCCGCCGTTCGTTCGTCAATCTCGCCACCGCCGCCGTCGCCGCTCCCTTTGTCTGGTCGGCGGTTGGCGGACGCTTCACCGCGCGCGCCGCGACGGCGGAGAAGTTCGAGGTCAACCTGACCCCGGCGCAGTGGAAGGCGAAGCTGTCGCCCGCCGCCTTTGCCGTCCTGCGCGAGGAAGGCACCGAGACGCCGTTCACCTCCCCGCTCAACGACGAGCACCGCCGCGGCACCTTCGCCTGCGCCGGCTGCGCGCTGCCGCTCTTCGCCAGCACGACCAAGTTCGACAGCCACACCGGCTGGCCGAGCTTCTGGCAGCCGCTGCCGCAGGCGGTGCGCAACCGCGAGGACGGCTCGCTCGGCATGACCCGGACCGAGGTCCACTGCCGTCGCTGCGGCGGGCACCTCGGCCACGTCTTCGACGACGGGCCGAAGCCGACCGGCCTGCGCTATTGCATGAACGGCGTGGCGATGACCTTCGCCGTCGCCCACGCTTGAAAAGGATCGATCCGATGAAGAAGCTGCTGCTCGGCGTCGCCGCCGCCGCGATCGCTGTCACCCTCGCCGGCCAGCGCCTCGGCGCGGCCGAAGCCGTCCGCATCGTCCCCGCGCCGGTGGTCGACGTGCCTGCGACCCCGAGCAAGGCGGTCGCGGTATTCGCCGGCGGCTGCTTCTGGGGCCTCGAGGGCGTGTTCGATCACGTTGCGGGCGTGTCGGACGTCGTCTCGGGCTATGCCGGCGGCAAGGCGGCGACGGCGCATTACGAGGTCGTCGGCACCGGGCTGACCGGCCATGCCGAGTCGGTTCGCATCACCTACGATCCGGCGAAGGTCAGCTACGGCCAGCTCCTGCGCATCTATTTCTCAGTCGCGACCGACCCGACGCAGCTCAATCACCAGGAGCCCGACAGCGGTCCGCAGTATCGCGGCACGATCTTCGCGCAGACGCCGGCCCAGGCGAAGGTCGCGAGCGCATACATCGCCCAGCTAAACAAGGTGAAGGCGTATCCCGAACCGGTCGTGACGACGGTCGAGACCGGCAAGTCGTTCTACGCGGCCGAGGATTACCACCAGAACTTCCTCGCGCGGAACCCGACCTTTCCGTACATCGTCGCTTTCGACCTGCCCAAGGTCGCGGCGCTCAAGAAGTTGTTCCCGGCGCTGTACAAAGGCTAAGGCCAGCCGGCAAACAACCCGCGCAAGGCACTGACAAAGGCCAGTGGCTGGTCGACCATGACGTGGTGCTCGGCGTCGGGGATCGCGATCGCCGGGGTTTCAGGCGGCAGCAGGGCGCGCATCGCCGCGACCCGCGCGGGGGGCATCAGCAACGATCGCTCGCCCCAGATCAGCGCGACCGGGCAGCGCGGGTCGACGAGCAGCGCGCGTTCGTTGCCGACCTCGAAGCGGTGCCACAGGAACGGGTCGAACCGCCACGTCCACCCATCCGCGACTTCGACGAGCGACCGCCGCGCGATAAAGTCGGCGATGAATGGATTGGGGCAGCCCTGGACCGGCGCGAAGCGGAATCGCGCGAGCGCGTCGGTGAGCGTCGGATACACGCGATGCGGGCGGTTGGTCGCGTTCGGCGGTCGGCCGCCGGGTTCGCCGGGATTGCGAAACGGCGTGTCGATGATCACCGCCGCCCTGAAGCGCTCGCCTTGACTGTGGACCGCCGCCATCATCGGGAAGCCGCCGAAGCTGTGCGCGACGACCGTCGGCGGCCCGGCGGCGAACAGGCCCGTTGCCTCGGCGACGGCGAAAATCTCGGTGACGAAGCCTTCGACCGAATAGCGCTCGCGGTGCCCCGATCCGCCCATCCCGCTCCACGAGAAGGCGGCGATGCGGTAATCGGCAGCGAAGTAAGGGGCGATGAAGCTCCACCAATCGGCGTGTGCCCCGTTGCCGTGGAGCAGGAGCATCCCGGGCTTGCCGCGCTCGCCCCAGGTCAGGACCTCGAGGTCCGCGCCGTCGACCGCGACGGTCGATCGCTCGGGCGCATTGGCGAGCGCGGCGGTAAACCATGCGGGTGCCGGCGGGACCGCCCCGGCGAACTCGATCAGCGGCGCGGGGATGTCGGGCTCGGTCATTCCACCCCCGTCGCGCGCGTTGACGTGTCCGTCAACCGTATTGCGGCGCGTCCCACCACGGATAGAAGTCGGGCATGCCGTCGGCGACGCTGTCGGGGAACGCGGCGGGGCGCTTTTCGATGAACGACATCACCCCTTCCTTTGCATCGCCCGAGCGCCCGCGACTGTAGATCGCGCGGCTGTCGAGCTTGTGCGCGTCCATCGGCGACGAGCTCCCAAGCATCCGCCACATCATCTGCCGCGTCAGCGCGACCGACACCGGCGCGGTATTGTCGGCGATCTCACGCGCCAGCCGCGTCGCCTCGGCAAGCAGGTCGGCGGCGGGGACAACCTTGCTCACCAGCCGCCCGGCGAGCGCCTCGTCGGCGCCGAACACTCGCCCTGAGAAGCACCATTCGAGCGCCTGGGCGATTCCGACGATCCGCGGCAGGAACCACGACGACGCCGCCTCGGGAACGATTCCGCGCCGGGCGAAGACGAAGCCCGCGCGCGCAGTGTCGGCCATGATGCGGATGTCCATCGCCAGCGTCATCGTGATGCCGATCCCCACCGCCGGGCCGTTGATCGCGGCGATCACCGGCTTCAGCGATTCGAAGATGCGCAGCGTGACTCGCCCGCCGCCGTCGCGGACGCCCTCGTGGCTGTAATCAATGCTTCCGTCCGTGCGGACGGGCGACGCGCCGCGTGGATTGTCGGCGCGATTGTCGTAGTCGAACGTCGCCGCCCCGGCGCTGAGGTCGGCCCCGGCGCAGAACGCCCGCCCCTCCCCCGTGACGATCACCGCGCGGACCGCGTCGTCGGCGTCGGATGCGTCGAACGCGGCGATCAGTTCGGCCATCATCGTGCCGGTGAAGGCGTTGAGCTTGTCGGGCCGGGCGAGCGTGATCGTCGCGATACCGTCGGCGACGGCGTAGCGGATCTGGGTGAAGTCGGTCATCTACAGCGCCTCGACGATCGTGACGTTGGCCAGCCCGCCGCCTTCGCACATCGTCTGCAGGCCCCACTTCTGCCCCCTCGCGCGCAGCGCATGGACGAGCGTCGTCATCAGTTTGGTCCCGGACGCGCCGAGCGGGTGGCCGAGCGCGATCGCACCGCCGTTGACGTTGAGCCGGTCGGGATCGGCGCCGAGCATCTTGAGCCATGCCAGCGGCACGCTCGCGAACGCCTCGTTGACCTCGAACATGTCGAAGTCGGCGATGTTCATTCCAGACCGCGCCAGCGCCCGCTGCGTCGCGCCGATCGGTGCCTCGAGCATGATCACCGGGTCCTCGCCGACGACGGTCATATGGTGGATGCGCGCGAGCGGGGCGGTCCCGAGCGCCTTCAACCCACGGTCGTTGACCACCATCACGCCGCTCGCGCCGTCGCAGATCTGCGACGAGGTCGCCGCGGTCAGGCGGCCACCCTCGCTGATCAGCTTGACCCCGCGGATCGCCTCGAGCGAGGCGTCGGCGCGGATGCCCTCGTCGCGGACGTGCGCCTCGGTCGACCCGTCGGGCAGGACGACGTCGACCGGCACGATCTCGGCGTCGAACGCGCCCGCCGCCGCCGCCGCGATCGCCTTCTTCTGGCTGGCGAAGCCGAACGCATCGAGGTCGTCGCGCGACAGGTCGTGCTTGGTCGCGAGCATCTCGGCGCCGGTGAACTGGCTGAAGGCGACGCCGGGATAGCGCGCCTTGATCCCCGGCCCGCCGAACGGCGAACCCATGTCGGCGTCGCGCGCGAGCTTCGCCGCCGCCCCCATCGGCACGCGCGACATCGATTCGACCCCGGCGGCGATGACGACGTCCATCTGCCCGCTCATCACCGTCGCGGCGGCGAAATGGAGCGCCTGCTGGCTGCTGCCGCACTGGCGGTCGACGCTCGTGCCGGGAACGCCTTCGGGCAGCCGCGACGACAGCACGGCGTTGCGCGCGACGTTGCCCGACTGCTGCGCGAACTGGCTGACGCAGCCCATGATGACGTCCTCGACCAGCGCCGGGTCGGCCTGCGCGCGGTCGACCAGCGCGTCGAGCACCTGCGCCGCGAGGTCGGCCGGATGCCAGCCGGTCAGGCGCCCGCCGCGGCGGCCGCCCGCGGTCCGCGCGGCGGCGACGATATAGGCGGCTTGCAGCATCGGCTCTCTCCCCAGAGGTTGCACCGACACTGCACCGGACTGGACGCGCTTGCCACCCCCCGGCATAGCGAGCCGCGAAATCCAAGGGGACGCTGACATGACGGCCAAGGCGATCACTCTGCTGCTGGCGTGCGCGCTCGGCACCTCGGCGCTGGCGCAGGTCGAGCACGTGCCGCTGTTCGGCAAGCGCAAGCCGAAGCCGGCGGCCGTCGCGCCGGCCGCGCCGCCTGCCATGCCGACCCCTGCCCCCGCTCCCGCCGTGCCACCAGTTGCGGCCGAGATTCCCGCCGCGCCGCCGGCCGAAGTCGCCGCGGTACCCACCGGCCCGATCGCCATCGAGCAGCTCCGCGCCGCCTATCAATTTGCGTTGCCGGTCTACGAGATGATGCGGACCCGCAACCTCCAGGTCAGCAAGGCCGAGAGCATGGGCGCGCCTGGGGTAAACCGGCTGTACGCGCGGACGGTGCTCAGCGACGCCCAGACGAAGGACGTGACGACGCCGAATAACGACACGCTTTATTCGAGCGCGTGGCTCGACCTCGCCGGCGGCCCGGTGATCCTCGACGCCCCCGCGCTGCCGGGGCGCTACCACAGCGCCGCGCTGATGAGCCTGTTTACCGACAATGTCGCGATCGTTGGCACGCGCACCGGCGGCAAGGGCGGACGCTACCTGATCGCCGGGCCCGGCTGGACCGGCACGCCGCCGCCGCAGACGACGGTGCTGCGCTCGCCGACCAACGACGCGTGGCTGCTCGTCCGCGTGCTGGTCAACGGCCCCGACGACCTGACCGCCGCGACCGGGCTGATCCGCGGCTTCACGCTCGAGGTCCCCGCCGACCATGTTGCCCCGGTCCCGACCAAGGTGGTGCCGGTATCGGTCCCCGATGCGGCGACGCTGATCGCAGTGGTCGACGAGGCGCTGACCCGCTCGCCGCTGTCGCCGGCGACGCGCGCCCGGCCCGAACTCGCCGCGCTCGGCATCACCCCCGCCGGCATCGACCCGGCGTCGATCGCACCCGAGACGATGGCGCTGTGGGCGAAATCGCTTCCGACGCTGCGCGCCGAGATCAAGAGCGGCTTGATGAAGGCCGGAAGCGAGATCGACGGCTGGGGCTATCCCGGCCCCGGCATCGGCCATTACGGCGACGGCGATGACGCCAACCGCGCCCGCGTCGCGCTTGGCGGCCTCGGCGCGCTGCCGCGGACCGAGGCGATCTACCTGAGCGCGCAGAAGGACAAGGCCGGCGCCCCGCTGAACGGCGCGAAGGCGTACACGATCCATATTCCCGGCCATCTGCCGGTCGGCGCCTTCTGGTCGCTGACAATGTACCAGCAGGAGGCCGGCGGCCGGCTGTTCTTCGTCGATACGCCGTCGAAGCGCTATGCCGTCGGCGACCGCACCCCCGAGCTACGCGCCGAGCGCGACGGCGGCTACGACATCTTCGTCCAGCCGAACGAGCCGTCGGGCGAGCGCGCGGTCAACTGGCTGCCGTCGCCGAAGGGGCCGTTCAGCGTGATCTTCCGCGCTTACCTGCCCAAGCCCGAGTTTCTCGACGGCTCGTTCAGGCTGCCCCCGGTCGAGGCGACCGAGGTTATCCCGTAAGCCGTCCGCGCCAACGCATTCTCGAAGGGCCTTGACCGATGCGACTTGGTTTCCTTGTTCCGTTAGCGATCGTCCTGTCCGCCCCCGTGAGTGCGCAGGCGCCCGACCAGCAGGCGGTCGAGGTCGCGATGACCGATAGTGCGGCCGGGTGGAATACGGGCGACATCAAGCGCTTCATGGCGGTCTATTCCGACGCGCCCGAGACGAGCTTTGTCACCTCAGGCGGCATCCTGCGCGGCAAGGCGGTGATGAGCGCGCGCTACGTCACGAAATATAGCTTCGACGACCCGGCCAAGCGTGGTGTGCTGAGCTTCACGACGCTCGACTTCCGTCGCCTCGGCCCGACCCACGCGCTGTATATTGGTCGGTACCTGCTAACTTACGCCAGCGGCAAGACCGCGTCAGGGCCGACGTCGCTGGTGTTCGCGAAGGAAAAGACAGGGTGGAAGATCATCGCTGATCACAGCGGCTAAGGCGTCGCGCATCGCGCCGGAAAGGTGTCCGTCACGAGTCCGGAGCCTAGGTTGGCCAGTGCTCCGGCAGCGGCGCGACCGCGGTCACCGGCACCCCGCCCTCGACATACGGCACCATAACCTCGCGGGCGTGGAGCAACATCGGCCCCTGCCCCGCGCCGTAAACGGGATCGCCCGCGATCGGGGTGCCGAGCGTCGCCGCATGGACCCGCACCTGATGCGTTCGCCCGGTTTCGGGCATGAAGGCGATCAGGCTGCGGTCACCGCGCTCCAGCACCTGCCACCGCGTTCGCGCCGCCTTGCCGCACGGATCGACGACCATCCGCCAGCCGTCGGCGGCGGTCGACACCTTGAACAATGGCGCGTCGACGATGCCGGTATCGCCGTCGGGCGCGCCGTCGACCAGCGCCCAATAGGTCTTGCCGACGCGCCCGGCCTCGAACAATTGCGTCAGCCGCTTCAACGCCTTGGGATGCCGCGCGAGCACGAGGCACCCCGACGTGTCGCGGTCGAGCCGATGCGCGGGCTGCGGCGAGCGGACGAAGCCTTCGCGCAGTCCGACGAGATGCGCCTCGAGGCTGTGCGGCGTCCGCGGTCCCGGGTGGACGGCGAGCCCCGCCGGCTTGTCGAGGATCAGCAGGTGCGCGTCGAGCTTCAGGATGCGGCGGGCAAGGTCCATCGCCGCTCCTGTGCCACAGCGGATTTAACAAGTCGCGGGCAGCGTCGCTCTTAGGTCCATCGGCCCCCCGCACCTCCGCGGCGGCCGGGGGATTTCGAGCAGGAGCGAGGCATATGACCGTCATCAACACCAACCTTTCGGCGCTGACCGCCCAGTCGGGGCAGCGCGTCGCGCAGATGGGCATGACGACCGCGATGGAGCGGTTGTCGACCGGGCAGCGGATCAACAGCGCGAAGGACGACGCCGCCGGCCTCGCCATCTCGCAGCGGATGACCGCCGACGTCCGCGGCCTCGCGGTCGCGACGCGCAACGCCAACGACGGCATGAGCCTCGCGCAGACCGCGGAAAGCGCGATGGGCGAAGTCACCAACATGCTCCAGCGGATGCGCGAGCTGTCGGTCCAGGCGGCGACGGGCACCGTCACCGCGAGCGACCGCAAGGCGATGCAGGCCGAAGTCAAGCAGCTGACCAGCGAGATCGACAACATCGGCAAGCAGACCAATTTCAACGGCATCAAGCTGCTCGACGGCTCGGCCAAGCAGGTTCAGCTGCAGACCGGCAGCCGCGCCGGCGAGACGGTCAAGTTCGGCATCGGCTCAGCCCGGTCGAACGATCTCGGCACCGGCGCCAGCGCCGCCCTGACCGGTACCGGCTCGTTCGAGGCGACCGCGACCAACCTCACCGCCAACCAGTCGCTCGTCGCGAGCGACCTGCTGATCAACGGCACGGTCATTGGCGCGTCGTCGGCTGCCGACGACAATGTCTCGTCGGGCGAGAAGCAGGCGAGCGCGCTCGCCAAGGCCGCCGCGATCAACGCCCAGACCGCGACCACCGGCGTCACCGCGACCGTCGGCAAGACGGTGATGACCGGCAGCGCGATGACCGCCGCCGCGCTGACCGGGACCGTCACGATCAACGGCTTCACCACCGCGTCGGTGACGACGACGACCAACGCCGCGTCGAGCCGGACGCTGATGAAGGACGCGATCAACCTGATCTCGGGCCAGACCGAGGTGCACGCGATCGACACCGGCGACGACAACGCGGGCTTGCGCCTCGAGGCCGCCGACGGCCGCAACATCATCGTCGGCCTGACGACACTGACCGCGGCGTCGACCGGGCTCAAGGCCGGGGCGCAGTCGGCGGCGATTTCGCTCGTGTCGCAGAACGGCAATCCGATCGAGGTCGGCACGACCGCCGCCGGCCGGGTCAGCCGCTCGGGCTTCAGCATCGGCACCTTCGAGCGCGGCGTCTCGGCTGTGACGAGCGACGCCCGCGCGATCGCCACCGCCTCGACCAGCGCCTACACGCTCAATGCCGGCGACTTGAAGATCAACGGCATCGCGATCCGCGGCGCGACCGATACCGACGACACCGCAAGCGACGTCAGCGCGCTGTCGAGCAAGAAGGCCGGCAGCGCCATCGCCATCGCCGCTGCGATCAACGCCTCCTCGGCCGATACCGGCGTGACCGCGAAGGCGCAGTCGCTGACGCTCGACGGCTCGGCGCCGACGACGGTGATCGGAACCAGCACCGCCACGACGCTGGCGATCAACGGCGTCCAGATCGCAATCACCCTCAACCAGAACGACAGCGCGCAAGGGACCCGCGAGAACGTCGCCCGCGAGATCAACAAGTACACCGGGTTGACCGGGGTCGCGGCGAGCGACAGCGGCAAGGGCGGGCTGTCGCTGACCGCCGCCGACGGGCGCAACATCGCGGTAGCGTTCGACAACGCCAGCGCTGTCGCAGCGAACTTCGGCCTCGGCAACGTCACCGTCCGCGGCACCGGCAAGGCGTACACCGCAACCGGCCTCGCCGACACGACCGACTTCTCCGCCGACACGGTGCAGACGGCGTACTCGACCGTCGCGTTGACCTCGTCGAAGAGCATCGATGTCGAGGCGGGCACCCAGGGCTTCGCCACGGCGTCGAACTTCACCAAGCTCGGCTTCGAAGGCAACAGCTACGGGGCCGACAGCGGTGGGCTCAAGATCGCCGACATCGACCTGTCGACGGTCGACGGCGCGAACGCGGCGCTCGACTCGATCGACTCGGCGCTGTCGTCGGTGTCGCTCGACCGGGCGAACCTCGGCGCGGTGCAGAACCGGCTCGAGGCGACGGTCAACAATCTGACGTCGAACTCGACCAACCTCGTCTCGTCGCGCAGTCGGATCGTCGATGCCGACTTCTCGGCGGAAACCACCAACCTCGCCAAGAACCAGGTCCTCGCGCAGGCGGCGCAGGCGATGCTGGCGCAGGCGAACCACTCGCAGCAGCAGGTGATGCAGCTGCTGCAATAGAACGTCGCCCCTGCCCCAGCGACGGTGCCCGGCGGTCCCCCTCCGCCGGGCACATCGCGTTCAGGCCGCGACGCGTTCGGCCTCGGTCGTCATCGGCACGACCCCCAGCCGCGCGAACAGCGCGGCATCGCGATCGACCTCGGGGTTCGACGTCGTCAGCAGCCGGTTGCCGACGAACAGCGAATTCGCCCCCGCCAGCAGGCACAGCGCCTGGGTCTCGTCCGACATCGCCTCGCGCCCCGCCGACAGGCGGACGACAGAGCGCGGCATCATGATCCGCGCCACCGCGACGGTCCGGACGAATTCGAGGCCGTCGATCGCCGGCTTCTCGCCGCCAAGCAGGGCATCGCCGCGCGGCGTCCCGGCGATCGGCACCAGCGCGTTGATCGGCACGCTGCCCGGATGTGCGGGCAAGGTCGCCAGCGCCACGAGCAGTCCGATCCGGTCGGCGCGGCTTTCGCCCATGCCGATGATGCCGCCGCAGCAGACGTTGATGCCGGCCGCGCGAACCTTCGCCAGCGTGTCGAGCCGGTCGTCATACGTCCGCGTCGTGATGATCTCGGGATAGTGCTCGGGCGAGGTGTCGAGATTGTGGTTGTAATAGTCGAGCCCCGCCGCCCCCAGCGCCGCCGCCTGCAACTCGCTCAGCATGCCGAGCGTCATGCACGTCTCGAGCCCGAGCGCACGAACGCCTTCAACCATCTCGACCAGCGCCGGGATGTGGCGGTCGGCGGGGTTGCGCCACGCCGCGCCCATGCAGAACCGCTGCGCCCCCGCCGCCTTGGCCGCGCGCGCCGTATCGAGCACAGCGGCGACGTCGATCAGCTTTTCGGCGCGGACCCCGGTGCCCCACTTCGCCGACTGGCTGCAGTAACCGCAGTCCTCCGGGCATCCGCCGGTCTTGATTGACAGCAGTGTGCTGAATTGGACTTCGTTCGCCGCGAAGGTCGCGCGGTGGATCGTCTGTGCGCGCCACATCAGGTCAGCGAACGGCAGGTCGAACAGCGCCGTCGCCTGCGGGCGGGTCCAGTCGGTTCGCGGGATCGTATCGGTCATGGTCGCTCCATAATCGGGAGCAAGGCTTGTCGCCTAAGTCACGCCCGCGAGCAACTTGTCGCCTCGCGCATCGCCATGCTACCCGCACCGCAACGGATCGGTGGCCGAGTGGTCGAAGGCGCACGCCTGGAAAGTGTGTAGGGGTCAAAAGCTCCTCCAGGGTTCGAATCCCTGCCGATCCGCCACCCATCCGGTATGTGCTTACGAACATGGAATAAACGCCTCGCGAGCCCATTCTTCTGCAGCTGCTTGCGTCCGTAATCGAACGGCGATGTTGATGGTGCCTCCGTCGCGCTCGAGCAATTCCCGGAAACAAAAGAATTTTTAGGTTTCGAGACGGGCCGCAACGCACGATTTGGCCGTTGTCCCGTTATCACGCCGCGGATTTTTGGCACCGCTGCGGACCGCTTCCGTAGGATTACCAGATGCTCGATATTCAAAACGACAAGACCAATACCCAGACCCACGAAATGGAGGGCAAATGCCCGTTCGGCGGTGATCGCATCGGTGGTGCGCTCGGCACGCCGCCGGCGCTCTCGGACTGGTATCCCGACCGGCTGAAGGTCGAGCAGCTCCACAGCAACGGTCCGCAGGCGAACCCGCTGAGCGACTTCGACTATGCGGCGGCGTTCAACAGCATCGACTATGCGGCGTTGAAGCAGGACATCCGCACGTTCCTGACGTCGTCGGTCGCGTGGTGGCCGTCGGACTATGGCAACTACGGCCCGCAGATGATCCGCATGGCGTGGCATGCCGCCGGTACCTATCGCATCGCCGACGGCCGTGGCGGCGCGGGTGAGGCGCTGCAACGCTTCGCGCCGCTCAGCAGCTGGTGGGACAACGGCAACACCGACAAGTCGCGCCGCCTGATCTGGCCGATCAAGCAGAAGTACGGCAGCGCGCTATCATGGGGTGACCTGATGGTCCTGACCGGCACCGTCGCGCTCGAAATCATGGGCTTTCCGACCTATGGCTTCGCCGGCGGCCGGCGGGATGCGTGGGAGGCCGATACGAGCACCTATTGGGGGCCCGAAGTCTGGGACCCGAAGAGCATTTCGTCGTTCGACAGCATGGTGACGCGCGACAAGCGCTGGCGCGGCCAGAACGGTGACGCCGATTACGATCTCGAAAATCCGCTGGGAGCGACCCATCAGGCGCTGATCTACGTCAATCCCGAGGGTCCCTATGCCAATGGCGACCCGATGGGATCGGCGCGCGACATCCGCATTTCCTTCACGCGGATGGCGATGAATGACGAGGAGACGGTGGCGCTGATCGCCGGCGGCCACGCCTTCGGCAAGAGCCATGGCATGGCCAAGGCCGACGAGATCGGGCCGCCGCCGGAAATCGCGCCGATCCAGGCGATGGGCATGGGCTGGCAGAACCCGAACGGGACTGGCTTCGCCGAATATACGATGACCAACGGCATCGAAGGCAGCTGGACCCCTAATCCGACGCAGTGGGACAATAGCTACCTTGAGAACCTGTTCCGGTTCGAGTGGGAACAGACGAAGAGCCCCGCCGGC
The DNA here is from genome assembly GCA_964245955.1 of uncultured Sphingomonadaceae bacterium. Classification (GTDB taxonomy): domain Bacteria; phylum Pseudomonadota; class Alphaproteobacteria; order Sphingomonadales; family Sphingomonadaceae; genus Polymorphobacter_B. The sequence continues at coordinate 12,592 of CAXTPH010000024.1, forward strand.
GCCCTCCAGTGGACGCCGGTCGACTCGGGCGCGCCCAAGACTCCCGACGCGCACATCCCGGGCAAGATGAACGCGCTGATGATGATGACCAGCGACATCGCGCTTAAGGTCGATCCCGATTATCGTGCGGTCTGCGAGAAGTTTCTGAATGATTTCGACGCGTTCACCCAGGCCTTTTCGAAGGCGTGGTACAAGCTAACCCACCGCGACATGGGCCCGCGCGAGCGTTATCTTGGACCGGAAAAGCGCAACGAGAACGGGCTCGCGTGGCAGGATCCGATCCCGCCGCTCGACCATGATACGATCGGTGCGGGCGACATTGCCGGACTGAAGCAGGCCATCCTCGCGATCGGCGTGTCACCGTCCGACCTGGTGTTCACCGCCTTCTCGGCGGCGGCGACCTATCGCAACAGCGACAAGCGCGGCGGCGCTAACGGCGGGCGGCTGGCGCTGTCACCGCAAAAGGACTGGGCGGTCAACCGCCGTACGGTGCCGGTCATCGCGGCGCTGCGCGGCGTGATGGAGGACTTTAACGGCAAGCAGAGCGGCGCAATCAAGGTCTCGCTCGCCGATCTGATCGTGCTCGGCGGCTGCGCGGCGATCGAAAAAGCCGCGGCCGACGCCGGGGTCGAGGTCGTCGTTCCGTTCACCCCGGGCCGGCGCGACACGACGCAGGACCTTACCGATATCGAGATGTTCACGTGGCTGAAGCCGGTGGTCGACGGGTTCCGCAACTATGTCGACGATCAATACGGCCAGATCGCGCAGGGCGTCTCGCCCGAGGAGATGTTCCTCGACAAGGCGCAGTTGCTGGCGTTGACGGCGCCGGAATGGGTGGCGCTCGTCGGTGGACTACGCGTGATGGGGGCCAATCACGACGGCTCGTCGCATGGCGTCTTCACCGATCGCGTCGGGGTTCTGTCGAACGACTTCTTCACCGTGCTGACCAGCATGGAGTATGAATGGAAGACCGACGACGCGGGCATGGCGTTTTCGATCGATGATCGCGACACCGGCGCGCCGCGCTTCACGGCAACGCGCTGCGACCTCGTCTTCGGTTCGAACAGCCAGCTCCGGGCAGTGGCCGAGGTCTATGCGGGCAGCGACGGGCACGGCCGCTTCGTCCGGGACTTCGTCAAGGTGTGGGACAAGGTGATGATGCTCGATCGCTTCGACGTGCACGGCTGATCGCGGCCGGCATGGTTGCGGGAGTTCGGTCGGCATCGGCGACCGAACTCCAAAGACCTCTCCCGCGTTCGGCATTCTCGACCACAGACGCGGTACCCTAGAAGCGGGTCGCGAACTGCAGTCCGCCGCCGCTGGTGTCGCCATAGGCGGTCAGACGCGTCGTGCGATTGATGCGGCGGGTGAACAGGTACGCCGAACCCTCGCCGATCGCCGCACCGGCAACGGCGTCATACCAGTGGTGGTCGCGGGTATGGACCCGTGAAAAGCCAACGACGGTGGCAAGCACCTCGAACGGCAGCCCGACCTGCCAGCCGTAGCGGGCGTGGAGATAACCCGCCCCGGCGAAGGCGACCGCGGCGTGCGCCGACGGAAATGAATGCGTGCCGCCGTTCGGGCGACGCTCGTTGATCGAATATTTGAGCGCTTCGGTCGCGCCGAGCGTCAACGCGCCGGTTTCGGCGAGCTCGATCAATCCAGTGCGGTCATTCTCGTAGAGCGAGATGCCGCCGGCGGCGAGCGGGATGCCAATCTCGCCGATGTCGGCGACGCTGTGCCAGAACTTGTCGCTTGCCGCGGCGGGGGTGGCGGCCAGGATGACAGTGGCGGCAAGAAGAATGTGACGCATCATTGCTCCGGTAGACAAAAGTTGTTGCTCAAATCAGGCAGAACCGACGCGCCGATCCTGGCCGGCCGATCGAATTACGACAGCGGCAGTGCCGGAGTTTTCGACAGCTTCTCGATGAATTGTTTGATATTGCCTTGAACTGCGCGATCGATCGAGTCGCGGATACGAACCACCCCGAGGAAATTTTCGCCCGCGGCGACGTGACCGTCACTATCAACGACCGTTTCGAACACTACCGCCCGCGATTTTGCGTCGACCAACTGGTAGCGCGCACGTGCTGGTGTGTCGATCGTGGCACCCGTGTTCGGTGGCCGCATCTTGTAGATCGTCACCGTGACATCCAGTACGCGCGCACTGCCGTCGAGGAGACGCGACTGGCCGAGTGCACTCGCCAGCCCGCGCTGCCACAGCGCCGGGATCGGGTCATTGCCGACGACCATGCGAACGTCGCCGGCCGCCTGTGCGGCCGGATCGACCGATGCGGTCACGGTGCCGATCGAGCCGGCAAGGCGAACGCGCGCCTCCGCCACGTTCGGGCTAAAGGTCGGCGGTGCATCGACGCAGCCACCGACGAGCAGTGCGGTCGAACCCACGAGGATCGCTGCGAGATTCATCGCCGCACCTGACGGCGAGCCATTCTCACCGATGCATGTGCACCCGAGCCGGGCGCGGCGGCGAGGGAAATCGTCGTGCAACAGTACCGTAACACCATCGCGTCGTCTCGGCTCATCAACAACCTGCCCGGTTTGAGTTTCAGCAACGCCGCAGCGCCGACGATGCCGCTGCCACTATACGAATGTTATCTGCTGCGAAACCAGCGTGGATCTGATCCAGCTTTGACCGTCGTCATCGCAGGTCGGCGAAGGGGCCGCGCTGACTCAAAGCACGACCCCTGCTGCGTGCGCGCAGGTCGCGACCGGCGTGACAATCGTGCAACAACTGCACGACGATCACGCGGGTGCGGCATATTGACCGATTACAGTTTCGTGTCGCTCCCCGCAGGTTTGGGCTTCGGGGGGTTAAATGGCAAGTCGAGCAGTTGTTTCGGGAGTAATACAATGAATTCGCAATGCAGCAATCGCGTGCATTCTGCACTTCCGATGTCCTCGACGATGAAGAAGTTCGTTTATCTTCTGTCCGCGTCGACCGCTTTATCCGGTGCCGCTATTGCCCAGGAAGCGCCGGCCGCGCCGAGTGCCCCGGTCGCCGATGCCGCCGATGTCCCGGATACGATCGTTGTCACCGGAACGCTGTTGCGGCGTAAGAATACCGAAACCCCGTCGCCAGTTACGGTATTGTCGTCCGAAGATTGAGAACTCCGCGGGCAGCAGACCGTACAGTCGGCGATCCAGACAATCGCTGCCAACAACGGCCCGGCACTCACCAACTCGTTCACCGCCAACGGTGCCTTTGCTGGCGGCGCCTCGGCGATTTCGCTTCGCGGCCTGACGACGAACTCGACCCTCGTCCTGTTCGACGGGCTGCGCGCGCCATATTATCCGCTCGCCGATGACGGCGTCCGCAATTTCGTCGACCTCAACACGATCCCTGACGAGATCGTCGACCGGGTCGAAGTGCTCAAGGACGGCGCCTCGGCGTCATACGGCGCCGACGCGGTCGCGGGCGTCGTCAACATCATCACCAAGCGCCAGGTCACCGGGTTGCACCTGACCGGCGAGGCCGGGATCAGCGAGCGCGGCGACGCCGCCAACCACCGCTTCACCGCGACCTACGGCTTCGGCGACATCGCCGACAAGGGGTACAACTTCTACGTCAGCGGCCATTACATCGACAGCGCGGCATTGTACTCGCGCGACCGCGGCTATCCGTACAGCACCGCCGACCAGACCGGCTTGTGCTACCAGGGCGCCTGCGGCCCGAACAACATCGCCAACGGCGCAGCGAACGGCAATTTCGCGGGCCTGTCGACCGCGCCGACGGTGTTCATCGTCCGTCCGGCCCCCGCCGACAACTCGGCCGCGGTCGGCCGCTACCAATTGCTCAACCAGGCCGCCGGGTGCCGCAACCTGACGCCGTACTCGCTCAACGATGCCGACTATGCCGCGAGCATCACCGCGCCGCGGACGGTGTGCCAGCCGGAACTTT
>CAXTPH010000025.1:0-4033 GCA_964245955.1 uncultured Sphingomonadaceae bacterium
CGCGGACGAGCTCCTGCACCAGATAGCGCCCGACGAACCCCGAGCCGCCGGCGACGACGACCAGCCGGTCGAGCAGGGGGGCGTTGGCCATGTCTGGGGGTTCTTCCCGGCGGTTGCAGTTGCCGTGGTCATGGCCGATCGCCCCCGCGATGACAACGGCCACAAACGCCGCGCGGGCGTTGACAACGGCGTCGGCGATCGGGCCGTTGTTGACAACGGCGGGCCCCCTCTCTACCCCGCGCCACTCGGCTCACCGTGCCCTGGTGGCGGAATTGGTAGACGCGCCAGCTTCAGGTGCTGGTATTGGCAACGATGTGATGGTTCGAGTCCATTCCAGGGCACCAGTGACCCCCTCGCGGACACCCGCGCGGTCCGGCTGAACAGGGCATGCCACGGAGCAGTGTTCGCGCCGCCGATGCGTCTGCCGCAGGTGTCCGCTGCAATTCGATCTTCGAGGTCTGGGCAGCGGCACTCCCGCCGCGCTGGTTCGACAGGCGGCCGTCGCCCGTGCCAGATGGAACCGGCAACTTGGCACCCGTGATCGGTTGGAGGGCACCCGGACGATGCGACCGACGAGCGTGACGAGCCTGTCCGGACTGGCCAAGGTCGCCGGGGTATCGATCTCGACGGTCTCACGCTCGCTCGCCGGCAATACTTCGATCGCCGAAAGCACGCGGAATCGGATCCTCGCGCTGGCGCGCGAGCATGGCTTCCAGATCAATCAGGCCGCGCGCAACCTGCGACTGAAGCGGACCGGCGCGATCGGCGTCGTGCTGCCGCTCGGCCACGAGGCCGAGCAGCACCTGTCCGACCCGTTCTTCATGAGCCTGCTCGGACCGCTCGCCGATGCCGTGGCGGACCGCGGCTACGATCTGCTGTTGTCGCGGGTGATCCCCCGCGACGACCGCTGGCTCGACGCGATCGTCGATGGCGGGCGGGTCGACGGGGTCGTCGTCGTCGGTCAGTCCAATCAGGCTGACCTCATCGAAGGCGTCGCCCGCCGTTATCGGCCGCTTGTGGTCTGGGGCGCGGCGCTGCCGGGCATGCGCCAGTTGACGGTCGGTTCCGACAACGCCGCCGGTGGGCGGCTGGCGGCGGCGCACCTGCTTGCCCAAGGTAAGCGTCGGCTGGCGTTCTTCGGTACCCCGGACGTGCCCGAGTTCGCGGCGCGGTTCGACGGGGTCAGGGCGGCCGCCGCGGACGCGGGCGTCAGTCCGCCGATGCTGCTTCCGGTCCATCTGACGAGCGAGGCCGCGTTCGCCGCGATCCGCGCCTTCCTCGGGTCGCATCCCGCGCCCGACGGGATCGTGACCGCATCCGACGTCATCGCGATGAGCACGTTGCGCGCGCTCGCCGACCGCGGGATGCGCGTACCGCACGACGTTGCCGTCGTCGGCTACGACGATGTCGCCGTCGCGATGCACACCTCGCCGCCGCTTACGACGGTGCGGCAGGATGTCATTGGCGGTGCGGCGGCGATCATCGACCTGCTGTTCCGTCGCATCGAGGGGGAAGACGGCGCGTCGATCACCATGCGTCCCGAACTGATCGTCCGCGGCTCAGCCTGAGACGGCGACCGCCCGCGGCGCGCGGACCGCGAGCGTCGCGGCGGCGGCGACGAGCATCATCCCCCCGGCGACGACCAGCACGTTGCGCGGATCGCCGCCGAGCAGCGGGTAGAGCAGCGGCATGGTTACGCTTTCGATCAGCATCGGGATGACGATGAACATATTGAAGATGCCCATGTAGATGCCGGTCCGCGCCGGTGGGATCGCGTTCGCCAGCATAATGTACGGATTGCCCATCATGCTCGCCCAGCCAAGACCGATGCCGATCATCGGCACGAATAGCGCGGCCTCGGTCGTGCAGCCGGGCACCGCAAGCATCGCCCCGCCCGATGCGACAAGGCACACGGTGTGGACCGGCTTGGCCCCAAAACGACGCGCGAACGGGACCATGGCGAAGGCGGCGACGAAGGCGACGAAGTTGTAGAACCCGCCGATCTGACCGCTGACCAGCACCGCGGTACGGAACCCCGCGCTGCCGGCGTCGGCGGTATGGAACAGCGACCGCCCGACCGCAAAGGCGATGAACTGCCAGTAAGCGAACATCGCGTACCACTGGCACAGCATCGCCGCCGCGAGCTGGCGCATCGGGAGCGGCATCTCGACGATCGCGGTCTTGAGATCGGTGAACGCCTGCGCCGCCGACAGGGGCCGGGCCGTCATCTCCGCGCGCTGCGCCGACGTCAGCGGCAGTTCAGGGACGCGGATGATCGACCACAGGATGGTCGACAGCGAGATCACCGCGCCGGCGACGAAGGCGATCCGTGTGACGACCGGGATGCCGTTGGTGTCGACCGCGTCGGAACTCATCCCGGCCCAGACTAGGAGCGACGGCGCGAGATACGACAGCGTCTGCGCCAGCCCGGTAAACGCGCTCTGCGTCAAGAAGCCAAGCGAGCGCTGTTCGGGCGCGAGGCGGTCGCTGACATAGGCACGGTATGGCTCCATCGTCACGTTATTGGCCGCATCGAGAACCCAGAGTAGGCTCGCCGCAATCCACAGAGCGCGGCTGTATGGCATCGCGAACAGGCACAGGCTGCACAGGATCGCGCCGATCAGGAAATATGGTGTCCGCCGCCCCCAGCAGCTGACGGTGCGGTCGCTCATCGCGCCGATGATCGGCTGGATCAGCAGTCCGGTCATCGGCCCCGCCAGCCATAGCAGCGGCAGCGTCGCCTCGTCGGCCCCGAGGTAGCGGTAGATCGGCCCCATGTTGCTCTGCTGAAGCCCGAAACTGAATTGCAGCCCGAGGAAGCCGAGGTTCATCGACACGATCCGCGCGAGCGACAGGCGCGGCTTGTCCGCTTGGCCGAAAGTCACAGCTGTCTCACTCCCCGATCGCCGGTCTGTTGCCGGTCTGCCACCACCTCCTTAGAACCATCGCAATCGTTTGCGAAGTGCGTTGCAAACGATTGCGCACTGATGTTAGGCGGGTCGCAAGCCGATCAAGGCGACTTGGGGAGATGGACTTGATTTTCGGACGCGCCCTTTTGCTGGCTTCGAGCGCGATGCTCGTTGCCGCCCCGACATTCGCGCAGACCGCCGCGACCGCCGTAACCGGCCCCACCGCCACCGTCGACACCGGCGCGCAGCAGGATGAGATCGTCGTCACCGGGACCACCCGCCCCGAACGCAAGATCGACACCAGCATCTCGGTCAGCAGCGTCAACGCCGAGTCGATCGGGCAGATCGCGCCGCAAAGTGCCGCCGACCTCGTCCGCTACATCCCCGGCATCCGCTCCGAAGCGTCGGGTGGCGAAGGCAACGCCAACATCTCGGTCCGCGGACTGCCGGTCGCATCGGGCGGCGCGAAGTTCGTTCAGTTCCAGGAAGACGGCATTCCCGTCCTGCTATTTGGCGACATCTCGTTCGGCACCGCCGACACCTTCGTCAAGGCCGACAGCAATATCGCCCGCGTCGAAGCGGTGCGCGGCGGGTCGGCGTCGACCGCGGCGGACAACGCGCCCGGCGCGATCATCAACTTCATCACCAAGGACGGCAGCGTCGAGGGCGGCTCGATCGGCCTCGTCCGCGGGATCGACTTCGACCGCACCCGGCTGGACTTCGATTACGGCGCGCACCTCGGCGACGACTGGAAGTTCCACGCGGGTGGCTTTTACCACTATGGCGAGGGCGTCAAGAAGAGCGGTTTGACCGGCGAGAATGGCGGCCAGTTCAAGGGGAACCTGACGAAGAAGTTCGCCGACGGCTTCATTCGGCTCGATGTCAAATTCCTCGACGATCGCTCGCCGGTCTACCTGCCGGTTCCCGTTGCGTACAACCGCACCGGCACGACTGCGACCTATTCGTCGATTCCCGGCTTCGACCTCAAGTCGGGTGCGCTCCAGTCGCCCGCGCTGGGGTCGCTGCTGGCGCTCGATCGCAACGGTAACCGCATCACCGATCGCCTCGAAGACGGCTACCGCACTGTGACCAAGGCGTTCGGCGGCGAAGCCTCGTTCGATCTC
>CAXTPH010000025.1:4043-15866 GCA_964245955.1 uncultured Sphingomonadaceae bacterium
CGTCGTGTCAAGGTCGCCGCGGCCCCGGAGTGTCCCCGCGTCGCCGGCCGCCTCGAAGACGGCTCCGGCGCTGTGACCGGGGCGTGCGGCGGCGAGGCCTCGTTCGATCTCGGGGGCGGCTTCAAGTTCGACGACAAGTTCCGCTACGCGATCAATTCCGGCAAGTTCGTCGGGCCGTATCCGGCGAATGTCGATACCGCCGCCAACATCGGCAACGGCATCGGCGGTGCCGGTTCGACGGTGACGCTGGCGTCAGGGCCGAACGCCGGCAAGGCCTACGCCGGCTATGCCGTCAACACTGTCCTGTTCGACGTGACGCTCAACAATTTCAACACGTTTACCAACGACCTGCGCCTGTCCAAGGCGTTCGATACCGGCTCGGCCGGGACCGTCACCGCGACTGTCGGCTATACCAAGTCGGGTCAACATATCGGCATGGACTGGCACTGGCAGGATTATCTGCTGACCGCACAGGACCGCGGCAATGCCCAGCTGCTCAACGTCCGCAACGCGGCAGGGGTGCTCCAGACGCAGAACGGCCTCGTCGCCTATGACGCACGCGCGTTCGGCGACTGCTGCGTCCGCAACTACGACGTCCAGTATTCGGTCGACGCGCCGTGGCTCAACCTCGACTGGAAGATCGGCAAGCTGACCGTCGACGGGAGCGTTCGCTACGACATCCAAAGCGCGCGCGGCACCTATCAGGAAGCGGCTGGCAACGGCGCGCCGATCGACGTCGATCGCAACGGCGTGATCACGGTTCCCGAACTTCTCGTGAAGACGGTCACGAGCGGCGTTGCCCAGCCGGTCAATTACACCAAGCGTTATGTGTCGTACTCGGCCGGGGCGAATTACGAGATCACCGAGGACGTGGCAGTGTTCGGCCGCGCCAGCCGCGGCGCGCGCTTCAATGCCGACCGCATCCTTCCCGCCGATGCCAGCGGCAACGTCTCGACGCTCGCCGCGCTCAACTTCGCCAACCAGCAGGAAATCGGCACCAAGTTCCGCGTCGATCATTTCTCCGGCGCGCTGACGGTGTTCCACACGACGACCGCCGAACGCGGCAGCGACATCACCCCGGCCGGCCTGATCTTGTTCGCGCGAAACTACCGCGCAACCGGGGCCGAGTTCGAAGGCGCCGCGACCTTCGGCGGCTTCAATCTGTACGGCGGCGTCACCTATACCGACGCCAAGATCACCGCGGACAATTTCGCCGGGGCGAACGATATCGGTAACCGGCCGCAGCGGCAGGCGCAGTGGGTCTATCAGATCCGCCCGACCTATACGACCGGCCCGGTCGCGGTCGGCGCGACGGTGGTCGGCACGTCGGATTCGTATACCGACAGCTCGAACACGCTTAAGCAGCCCGGCTATACCGTCGTCGGGCTGTTCGGCGATTATGCGATCACGCCGCGGATCCACGTCAATGCGCATGTCGACAACCTGTTCAACGTCGTCGGAATTACCGAGGTCGATCAGGGTCCTGGGGCAAACGGCTTCAGCGTCGGGTCGGCGCGGTCGATCCTCCAGCGCCAGATCACCGTCGGTGCCCGCTTCGATTTCTGACGAACAGGCGGCCCCGCGCGATTCAACGCGTGGGGCCGCTGCGTCCTCCGGCAAGACGGAACCGATGACCAGCCACTGGACGACCGAAGCGGTCGCCGCGATCGCGCGTGCCCCGCTGCCCGAAGCACCCCCGATTGCGGCGGCAACTCGCTTGCTGCCGAACGTCGATCTTTGGGACTATTGGCCGGTCCAAGAGCTCGATGGTCGCGTCGCGCAAATCGGCGGCGGGACGCTCTATTTCCTGCTGTCGGCTGCGGCGCAGGGCGATCCCGAGGCACGGCACGGGCTGGCGCGGCTGCGGATGATGCACCGGACACCTCATGGCTGGGCCGATCTCGGGCTCGTGTTTCCGGACGGCTTTGCGCCGGGGAGCCGCGAGTGGTCGGGCTCGACCGTCGTCGACGCCGATCACACGGTCATGACACTGTATTTCACCGCCGCCGGCACGCGCGGTGAGAAGACGCTGGGTTTCGAGCAGCGCCTGTTCGTGACGCATGCCGCGCTGATCGACGCCGACCCGCCGACGATCGGGACGTGGTCCCGGCCCGTCGAAATCGTCGCCGCTGATGGCGAAACCTATCTGCGGGAGATGAGCGGCGGCGGGGCGATCGGCACCATCAAGGCGTTTCGCGACCCGTATTTCTTCCGCGATCCGGCGGATGGGGTCGAGCTTATTCTGTTCACCGCCTCGCTGGCCGCGTCGCTTTCGCCATGGAACGGCGCGATCGGCATGGCGCGCCGCGACGGCGGGGGCTGGACGCTCCTGCCGCCGCTGATCGCCGCCGATGGCGTCAACAACGAACTCGAACGCCCGCATGTCGTCGTCCACGATGGGCGCTACTATTGCTTCTGGTCGACGCAGGCGAAGGTGTTTGCGAGCGATGGGCCCGCCGGGCCAACCGGTCTGTACGGCATGGTCGCCGACGCGCTGGCCGGACCGTGGCACCCGCTCAACGGGTCGGGCCTGGTCGTCGCTAATCCAGCAGCGTTCCCGCATCAGGCGTATAGCTGGCTGGTGCAACACGATCTCACCGTCATCAGCTTCGTCGATTTCCCTGGCCTCGCCGCCATTCCGGGCGACGCGGCCGATGCGCGGCGGCACTTCGGCGGTACGCCCGCGCCCGAGCTCCGGCTCCGCCTCGACGGCGACCGCGCGGTGCTGGCGTGATCGCAGGGATCGAGCTTGGCGGGACGAAGTGCGCCGCGGTTCTGGCGCGCGGCAGCACGATCATCGACCGGCTGCAGATTGCGACGACGCAGCCTCAGCCGACGCTCGCCGCGCTCGTCGACCAAGTTGCGGCATGGCACGCTGCGACGCCGGTCGAGGCGATCGGTATCGCCAGCTTCGGCCCCGTCGCGCTCGACCCGTCCGACCCGGACTTCGGCAAGATCCTCGCGACGCCGAAACCGCACTGGTCGCACACCGACGTCCGCGGTGCCTTCGCCCGCAGATTTGCGGTCCCGATCGGCTTCGACACCGATGTCGCTGGCGCGGCGCTCGCCGAGGGGCGCTGGGGTGCCGCGCGCGGATGTTCGGACCACGTCTATCTAACGATCGGCACTGGCGTCGGGGCGGGCGTCGTTACCGGAGGACGGATCGTCCACGGCGCGGGTCACCCGGAATTCGGTCATGTCCGCGTCCGCCGCGTGGCCGGCGACGCGTTTGCTGGAGCATGCCCGTTTCACGGCGATTGTCTCGAGGGGCTGATCGCCGGACCTGCGCTGGCGGCGCGCACCGGGCTTGCGGGCGACGCGATCCCGGACCGTCACCCGGTCTGGGCGACCGTCGCCGCCGAGCTGGCCGAGGCGCTGGCGATACTGATCCTCACCCTCGCGCCCCAACGGATCGCCATCGGCGGCGGCATCGCCGTCAAGCGCCCCGGGCTATTGCCTGAAGCCGTCGCGCGAACGAGCGCGTTGCTTGGTGGCTATCTTCCCGGCCGTGACGCAGCGGACTTGGCCCGGTGCATAATGGCGGCGGGACTGGGCGACGATGCCGGCCTTCTCGGCGCAGTGGCGCTCGGCGCGGTCGCACTGACGCCTTGAGGCGCGGCGTGCCGAAATCGAAGGCGCGTGGCTTGAGCGGCAGCAGCGCCTGCGCGTCCAACATCGAAACGATGGTTCCACGGCTATTCCTAACCGGCGGCACACTGCGCCCGTATCGCTGACTGCGTCGTCGGTTCGAGCACATAGCTTGCTTTTGGCAAGCGCAGCTCGGCACCCTGCTGCAACGCGACGGGGGCTGCTGTTGCCGTTGTGGTCATATCGGCGGTCCAGATGCGCGACAGCATTGCGCGCGTGGCGCGCCAGAGCGGCGCGCGATGGTTCGCGGTGTTGTTGCCCGCAGTAAACAAGCGGATCACCAATCGATCCCGCGTCGGGCAGTCGGCGGTGCTGAACTCGATGCCGGTCAGGCCATCGCCGCTGCGCATGACGATCCCGTCGAGGGTGCCGACGCCGCGAAGCCTGACGCGAACCGCCTCGCCGGTGGTAAACCCGGCGCAGGCGACGGCGATCCCCGAGAGCGAGAGATCGATCCCGCGTGCGGCACGGACGACGTTGTCGCCGCTATTCCAGATCGCGACGTGTTCATCGAATTGGAAGCGCTCCTCCGCACGAACCGAAGTCTTGCCGAGACACAGCATTGCCACCAGGAACAGGATCACAATATTGATCGCGCACCAGAAGGCCACCATCGGCACCAGTGCCCCCTGCATGACGATTCGATAGTCCGGCGAGGTATTGATGATCAGGCCGAAGAACGTCGCCAGCATCAGTCCCGAGGCGACGGCAAAGATGCCGCGCTCGTAGCCACCGCCGGCCACATCCGAGCCCTTCGGGGTCACTTTGAAAGCGTGGCCGTGCGGCTTGGCAAGGGTCTTGAGAATAACCGGCAGCAGCCGGAAACTCTGGAAGGTGCCAAGCACCTGCGCGGCGATCGAATAATAGCGGCCGCCGCCAAGCAGAACGATGCCCCCTACCTGCGCGACGACCATCGGCACCAGGTAAAACAGCGCACTGTGCACGGTCACGCCAACCAACGGGGGCAAGTCGAAAAACAGGAAGACCAAGGGGGCGATGACCGACATCAGCAGCATCAGACATTGGCTCAGCCACGCGGTCGGCAGGAAGAACAGACGATGCCTCAGCCGAAGCCCGGGGCCTAATGGGCCGTCCTTGAGGAAGAGGATTTGCGTGGCGCCCTGGGCCCAGCGCGCCCGCTGGACAAAGAAGGCGGCAAGACTTTCGGCCGCGAGGCCAAAGGCGAGCGGCTCGTTCAGGTAGCGGGTGATGAAGCCTTTGCGCAGGAGCGCCAGCGTCAGCAGCATGTCTTCGGTGATCGAGCCCGTCGGCAACCCGCCGCCGGCGGCTTCGAACGCGGCGCGCCGCGTCACGCTGTTCGACCCACAGCAAAACGCCGCATCCCAGCCATCGCGGCCGGGCATGATCGCTTCGAAGAAGAAGCGCTGGTCGTCGGGCATGGCGTCACGCAGCGCGAGGCTCTGCTGCAGCGGGTCGTGATTGTAGAAGCTGTGGGGGATCTGCACGATGCCGATGTCAGGCTCTGCGAAAAAGCCCATCGTCCGGGTCAGGAACCGACGCTGGGGGACGAAATCGGCATCGAACACGGCGACGAACGGCGCGTCGGTCACCGTCAGGGCGTGATTGATATTGCCTGCTTTCGCGTGCGAATTGTCCGGCCGCGTGATGTATCCCGCTCCCTTCGCGACGCAATAGTCGCGAAGCCAGGGACGCCGGCCATCGTCGGCCACCCATACTTTGAGATCAGGCCAGTCGAGCGCCAGCGCGCCCACGATCGTCTTCTCCAAGACCTCCAGCGGTTCGTTGTACGTGGCGATCAGCAGATCGACCGCCGGCCATTCATGCCGCGGGAGGGCACGGAGCCGGGATTCGCGCCAATCCGCCTCGGCGCTGCGATTGGTCTGGCGGGCCAAACCGGCAAAAAGGATGGTCGCGTCGAACGAGCCAAACAACTCAATCGCCAGGCACGACAAGGCAAACGCCAACCCGATCCGGGAGCCATGCCACGGAATGGTGACCGTCAGCCGCCAGTAAAGGTAGCTGCCAAGCACGACCGCGACGCCGGCCACAACCGCGAGCCGGCCCGGCAGCCGGTCGAGGCGTGCGATCGGGGCGAGCAATAATCCCGAGATCACCAGCAATAGCGGTGCCAGCACGAAGAGCAGGGGCGCCGTATCGAGATCGGGCACCGTGTGTCAGCCCTGCCAGCGCGAGAACCGGACTTCGGCGAGGCGGCCGACATCGCAGCGCCGGCCCGCCGCCGCTGCGGGCGCCGCAGGCAGGGACACCTCGACCGTCAGGGAGCGTGCATCGCGGTCCGTCTGACTGGCTGCAACCATGGCGGCATCGCGCTGTGCGGCAGCGCCGCGCGTGCGGACGACGCGGCCGGTTTGCCAGTCGCTAGCCCCGATCAGCCGTACCCGTACCGGTTGCCCGGGCAGGATATATTCGATCCGGCGTTCGGGGAGCGAAACTTCCACATAGCGCCGGGTACAATCGGCCAGATCAAGGATAGCCGTGCCGGCCGCAACGCTCGCACCCGGTGACGTCCCGACGGTCCAAACAACGGTGTTCGCAGCGAAGGTAACGTCGTAAGCGGAAGCGCGGGCGATCTGTTGGCGCTCGGCCCTGATGCGTAAATCGAGCTCGGCCAGCCGGGCAACGGCAGCGGCGGCGACGGTCTCGAGCTCCTGGCGTCGCAGCAGGATACGATCGCGCTGTTGGACGGCATACGGCGTGTCGCTGCCGCCATTGCCCAGAAAAAAGCCATCGCGCGCCGCGATCGCTTCGCTCGACGCTGCCGCGGCACGCGCGCGCAACCCGTCGCAGCGGGCACGGATAGCGTCGGCGCTGGCATGCGCGCGCTCGACGGTCGCGTTCGCCGCAAAGCCTTTGGCCGCGAGCGCGCGGACCCGCGTTTGCTGCAGGTCGGCTTCCAGAGACTCCGCCTCGCAGGCCCGGCCATCAGCTCGGGCGGCGTCGGTTCCTGCCGCCAGCTTCGTCACCGCGGCTTGCTCATATCGCGTCGCGCGCGTTGCCAGGGCGCGGTCGAGGCGAGCCAGCTCGTCCAGCTGCTGCCGGGCCAGATCGAGGCCCGCGCGAAGGGCCGATTGCTGCGTCAGCAGCGCCCCCAGCGCGTCGCTATCGAAATTCCGCGCCCTGACAAGGCGCATCGTTTTCGCCGTTGGAATATAGCTACCAGGTAGTGGCAGGTCGGCCGCGGCGACCCCGGCAATCGGCGACGCGATCCGGACCAGCGGTGCGTTGACGAAGGCCTCGCCGCCGGGCTCGCTCAAGACATACGGGGCGAAGGCCCATAGCCCGGTGGCCGCAAGGACAACCGCCAGCGCCACCCGAACCCGACGCGATCTTAGAATGTCCTCGATCCGATGCGTCACGCTGCCATCTCCCATGGTGAGATTAACGGCGATCGCGCTGTCGATTTAGCGCTTTGCCGACTGCAATCGTCGACATGCGGCCTCGTACTTCGGTCTTTTACCGAATGTCAGGAGCAAGCTGCGGAGCCAAAGGTTCGCAACTTTGCCGCGCGGCAAGTAATCATGGATCACATCTGCCTGAGGCGGTCATTGCTGGTCCAGTTGCGCCAGAATTTCCTGAACTCGCTCGATCCGGTGCGCACCATCGTGAAGCGTTTCGGTGAGCAGGTAGCGCCCCGCCTTTTCGACCAATCCAGCCGCAGCCACGTCCGCGTGCGCGTGCGGCCGAAGCGTCATCGCTATCGCCGCCGGACCGGCTTCGATCTTGGCGATAGCGAGGGCCCGGGCCATCGCGCGAATCCAGGCGACATCGAGCAGGACGGCCGCATCCGTTGGCAAGGGGCCGAAGCGATCCTCAAGTTCGGCCTCGAATGCGTCGATCGCCGCGGCATCGAGCAGACGGGCGAGCCGACCGTAAAGCGACAGTCTCACCTCGACGTCCGGGATCCACGACCCGGGCAGCCGGCCGGCGTGTCCCAGCCGAAGATCGGGAACCCAGTCGTCGACCACCTCTCCCCGCGCCGCGCGCAAGGCTAAGCCAAGGAGGTGCTGGTACAGGTCGACGCCGATCAGCTTCATGTGGCCGGCCTGCGTGTCGCCGAGCAGATCCCCTGCCCCGCGCATATCGAGATCGCGCGCGCTGATCGCGAAGCCCGCGCCAAGCCGATCAAACGCCTGGAGCGTGCGCAGCCGCTTGAGCGTCGCGGCGGCGATGGTCGCACCCGGCTCGGTGACCAGGAGCACCTGCCCGCGCCGTCCGCCCCGTCCGACCCGCCCGCGCAACTGGTGCAGCTGCGACAGGCCGAAACGGTCGGCGCGCCAGACGATCATGGTATTGGCGCGCGGTACGTCGAGCCCGGCCTCGATGATGTTTGTCGCAAGCAGCACGTCGCCATCGCCGTCGGCAAAGCGCACCATCGCGTCGTCGATGTCGGCGGGCGCCATCTTGCCGTGCGCCTCGCGGGTCGACAATTCGGGGGCGATCTCGGCGAGCCGTCCGGCCATCGCGCCCATGTCCTCGATCCGGGGAACGACGACGAAACTTTGTCCCCCACGGCTCTTTTCGCGGAGCAGCGCGGTCCGGAACGTCGCCGCGTCAAACTCGCCGACGCTGGTCCGGATCGGCTGGCGCCGCGCGGGCGGCGTCGCGATGACCGAAAGCTGCTGCAGCCCGACGAGCGCGGTCTGCAGCGTCCGCGGGATCGGGGTCGCGGTCAGCGTCAGAATGTGCGCGTCTTCGCTCAACGCGCGCAGCTTCGCCTTGTCGGCCGCGCCGAAGCGCTGCTCTTCGTCGATGACGACGAGCGCGAGCGATGCATAGTCGAGGCCCTTCCCGGCAACCGCGCCGGTCCCGACGACGATGTGCACCGTGCCGTCGGCAAGGCCGGCCTTGACCGCCTTCTTCTCAGCGGCGCTCGACAGGCGCGACAGACCGGCGACCTTCACCTCGGTACCGGCAAACCGCTTGCGGAAGGTTTCGAGGTGCTGGCGGACGAGCACCGTGGTCGGCGCGGCAACGACAACCTGGCGACCGGCGAGCACGACCATGGCCGCGGCACGCAGCGCGACCTCGGTCTTGCCATAGCCGACGTCGCCGACGACGAGCCGGTCCATCGGCGTGCTCCCAGCAAGGTCGCTGCGGACGGCGGCGATCGCGCGGACCTGATCGGGCGTCTCGGAGAACGGGAAGCCGTCGACAAAGCGTTCGTAAGCGGCAACGTCGGGCGCAATCTCACCACACCGTCGATCACCGCGCTCGGCAACCAACGCAGTGAGCGCGCGTGCGCTGTCGGCGATCGCGACATCGATCTCGCCTCGCCGCTTTTGCCAACTGCTGCCATCGAGGCGATCAAGCGTGACCGCATCGATGTCGGCGCCGTAGCGCCAAATACGGTCGGCTTCGGCGACCGGCACGAGCCGCCGCGCACCGGCGGCGTAGTCGAGCACGAAGGCGTCGCCGTCATCGTCGGGCAACGCCTCCAATCCGGAGATCACCCCGATTCCGAAATCCTCGTGGATGACCACGTCGCCGAGGCTAAGCTCACTCGTTCCAACGATTGGCAGGTTGCCGCCACCCGTCGGCGCATCGGCCGTCATGGCGCGGCTGCCGAGCACGTCGGCGGCCGCAATGACGCGCAAGCCGGGCCGCGTCCAGCCGCGATCCACCGGCATTTCCAGCATGGCGACCGCCGCTGCGTCGAGGGTAGTGGCGTCGGCCCACGACGAGGCAAGCACCGTCTCGATCTTTGCCTTGTGCAATTGGCGGCCGATGAAGCGGTTGTCGCGCGCCGCACCGACGATGACGATGCGAACGCCGTCTGCATGGGCCGTCTTGATCGCGCGGACGAGGCGTCGCAGCGGGGACTTGCCCTCGACGAAGCGCGGAACGTCAGCCGCGTCGTCCTGTGCAACATCAATCTCCTCCCTGCCAGAAAGGACCGTCGACCAGCGCGGCGCGTCGGCGACCGGCTCGACCCGTCGACCCGGCCGCGCGCGCGCGGCATCGGCGACGAGCGCGACGAAGCGGTCGCGGCGGCCCGCAACCCCGGGGTCGAAGCCGACGGCAGCGCCCGGCAGATGATCGAACAGCGTCACGGGGCAGTCGCCAAGTGGCGGCTCGGCGCTCCGTCCTACCTCGACCGATTGGAGTTCATTGGTACCAAGCTGGGTTGCGGGATCGTACACGCGGAGCGCCGCGATGCGCCCCTCGGCAATCTCCACGCGCACCGGCAACTCGGAGTCGGCAGGGAACAGGTCGACAACCTGGCCCCGCACCGCGAATTCGCCCGGTTCGTCGACACGGTCGTCGATCGTATAGCCGAGGTCGCCGAGCAAGGTGCCAATGGTGCTCACGTCGCAGGCCTCACCGATGCGGAGCACCGGCAAGGCCGCATCGAAGGCAGCTGCCGGTGGATACAGATGTGTCGCGGCCTCGGCGCTCGCGATCAATGCGACGCGCTGCTGGCTGTGCGCGGCTCTGGCCCGGTGCAACGCCGCGACGCGGCGACCGATGTTGGCGGGAGACGCCGGCGCGTCGTCGCCTGGCAGCGCGTCGCTCGAGGGCACGTGCAGGATCAACGCGTCGGGTGCGGCCGCAGCCAGCGCGTTGGCCACGGCCCCGGCGCGCTGCTCGTCGGTCGCGATGTAGACGACATCTCCTTTAGCCAGAGTTTCGGCGAGTTGCGTCGCAACCCAGCCGACCGATGCCGGCGCCGACCGAGGCTCGGGCGCATCGCCGGAGCCGGTGTGAATCACGTCGCCGTCTTCGACCGTAGGATGCATGAAGATGAGGAGCCTTGCCTTAGAAGGGTAGCGAAACACCGGGTCGGACCTTAGCGTTCCGGCAAGGCGGCACTTGGCCACGACCCGGTGTCCGGGCGGGCACTTTGAACTGCGTCGCGCGTACCACCCGCTCGATGTCGCTCGGTCGACGAAGGGGTGCGGTGCCGGCGCACCTTGACTGTGTTTGCCAGCATCGGAACGAGGAGGACGGAGGCAAGATGACAAATTCTGACGATGAACGCTGGATGCGCGAGGCGATCGCGGTCGCCACTTCGCGCGGTGATGATCCCGCATCGGCGCCGATCGGATGCGTCATTGTCCTTGACGGAAAGATCATCGGTTCGTCGCACAACGAGTGCGAGACGCTCCACGACGCGACCGCGCATGCCGAGATGGTTGCCTTTCGCAAGGCAGGAGTCGCGGTCGAAATGCCCGATAACGCTGGCGGAGAACTGCGGGGGGCGACGCTCTACTCGACCCTGCAGCCGTGCGGCATGTGCACCATGGCATCGATCTGGGCGAAGGTCGGACGCATCGTCTACGGGGCAGGTCGCGATGACGTTCACAAGATGTACTTCGAGGCGCGCGGCGTCGATACGCTCGACTTTGTCACCCACGCCTACCGCGACGATCTCTCGGTTGAAGGCGGCGTGCTCCGCGCGGAGTGCGCGCGGCTGTACTACGCGCCGGACGCCGATCTCGACACCGACGAGCAGGCGAACCTTTGACTGTCGGAACGGATGATTGATGCCGAAGCGCGAACTGGTTGCCGCCGCCGACCGCGCGGGGGTTCTGGGACGAACCCGGATGCTGAAAATGGCACGGTCGCAGCACGCCTACGTCCGGGGGAGTACGGTCAAGTTCTACGAATGGCTGGCCGAGAGCGACGGCAAGGTGCCGACCGGCCCGTCGATCTGGATCTGCGGCGACTGCCATCTCGGTAATCTCGGACCGCTCGCCGATGCCGACGGCAAGGTAGAAATCCAGATCCGCGACCTCGACCAGACCGTCATCGGCAACCCGGCGCACGACATCATCCGGCTCGCGCTGTCGCTCGCGGCTGCGGCCCGCGGATTCGATTTGCCCGGCGCGACGACCGCGCGAATGATCGAGGCGATCATCGCCGGCTATATCGAGGGACTGGCGGATCGCGCTGGGGCCAATGACGACGATCAGCCGGCTCCTGTCCGCAAGCTCCTGCGGGCCGCGGGACGCCGCCGCTGGAAGCATCTCGCCGAAGAGCGCATCGAGGATGTCCGGCCCATCATCCCGCTCGGCTCGAGATACTGGCCGATGACCAAGGAAGAGAATCGCCTCCTGAGCGAGATGCTCACCGCGGAGACCGTCGCTGGTCAATGGCGGTCCGTCGCCGGTGGTCGCGATGACACGGCGCTCGAACTGCTCGATGCCGCCTATTGGATGAAGGGATGCAGTT
>CAXTPH010000026.1:0-15493 GCA_964245955.1 uncultured Sphingomonadaceae bacterium
CCGGCGGACTTGGCTCGATCGCGCTGGGCAACAGCGCAGCGACCGTCGCCGCGGCGACGAACTCGATCGCGCTCGGCACCGGCGCCAAGGTCAACGGCACGTCGCCGAACGCGATCGCCATCGGCAACGGCGCGATCGCGGCAACCGCGGGCGGCGTTGCGATCGGCGGCGGCTCGGTCGACAAGGCGGCGACGCCGACGGCGAGCGCAGTCATCGGTGGCACGACCTACGCCTTCGCCGGTGCAGCGCCGACGAGCGTCGTCTCGGTCGGTGCCACGAGCGCCGAGCGCCAGATCGCCAACGTCGCCGCGGGCCAGCTCAGCGCCACCTCGACCGACGCGGTAAACGGCAGCCAGCTGTTCGCCACCAACACCCAGGTCAGCGTCAATGCGGCTAAGATCACGACGAACACGACGGCTATCACCAACATCACCGCCGGCACGGTGGGAACCGTGCAACGGACCGGGCCGGCAACCAACATCGCTGTCCTGACCGCGACCGGCGGCACCGGCGCTGCCCCCGGCACGCCGCAGACGCTGGGCAATGTCGCGGCGGGAAGCGTCGCCGCCGGTTCGACGCAGGCGGTCAACGGCGCGCAGCTGCTGGCGACCAACACCGGTGTCGGCGGGATCGCCGGCGTCGTCGGCGGCACCTATAATGCCGCGACCGGGGCCTATACCGGCCCGGCCTACACGACCGCGAACGGGACGACCGCGACGACGGTGCAGGGTGCGCTGACGAACGAGACCGCCGGCATCACCAACCTCGGCAGCAGCGTTGCAACCAACCAGGGCGGCGGCGCGACGTACAACCCGGCGACCGGTGCCGTCAGCGCGCCGGCGTATAGCGTGTCGAACGTGTCGGCGACCGGGGCTGTGGGTCCGCGGACAACGGCGGCGAACACGACGACCGTAGTCGCGGGCCTGTCGACGAGCGTCGATAACCTTGCGGGCAGCGTGACCGCCGGGACCACCGGACCGATCCAGCGGACCGGACCGGCGACCAATGTGCTGACGGCGCTCGCCACCGGCGGCACCACCGCGGCTCCGGGCGCGGCGCAGACGCTGACCAACATCGCGCCCGGCGCGGTGAACGGCGTCTCGACCGATGCGGTCAACGGCAGTCAGCTGTTCGCGACCAACGCCACCGTCACGACCAACGCGACCAATCTCGGCACGCTGGGAACGACGACCGCGGCCGGTCTCGGCGGCGGCTCGACCTACACCGCCGCGGGCGGCGTCACGCCGCCGACCTATCTGGTCGCGACGATCGCGCCGGGCGGCGCGCTCGGTACCTCGACGACGCAAAACTCGGTCGGCGGCGCGGTGACGAGTCTTTCGAGCGACGTCACCAACCTTGCCGGCGGCGTGACCAACGGCACGACCGGCATTCTCCAGCGAACCGGCCCGGCGACCAACATCGCTGTCCTGACCGCGACCGGCGGCACCGCGGCGGCCCCGGGTGCGGTCCAGACGGTGACCAACCTCGCCGCCGGTGGCGTGACCGCCACCTCGACCGATGCGATCAACGGCAGCCAGCTGTTCGCGACGAACGCCAATGTCACCGCCGCGCAGACGGCGGCGACGAACGCCAACACCGGCATCACGGGGGCGGCAACTGCGCTCGGCGGTGGGGCAGCGTACAACCCGGCGACGGGCGTGTTCACCCAGCCGACCTTCACCACCGCGCTCGGCACGACCGCGACGACGGTCCAGGGGGCGCTCACCAACGAGACCGCCGGCATCACCACGCTCGGCAACAGCGTGGCGACCAACCAGGGCGGCGGCGCGACGTACAACGCGACGACCGGCGCGGTCAGCGCGCCGGCGTACAGCGTGTCGAACGTGTCGGCGACGGGGGCTGTCGGCGCCCGGACGACGGCGGCCGACACGACGACCGCTGTCGCGGGCCTGTCGACGAGCCTCGACAATCTCGCGGGCACAGTGACCGCCGGGACCAGCGGCCCGATCCAGCGGACCGGTCCGGCGACCAACGTGCTGACCACGGTCGCGACCGGCGGGACCGCCGCGGCACCGGGCGCGGCGCAGACGATCACCAACGTCGCTCCCGGCGCGGTGAACGGCGTCTCGACCGATGCGGTAAACGGCAGCCAGCTATTTGCGACCAACGCCAACGTCACGACCAACGCGACCAATCTCGGCACGCTGGGAACGACGACCGCGGCCGGTCTCGGCGGCGGCTCGACCTATACCGCGGCGGGTGGCGTCACAGCCCCGAGCTACTCGGTCGCGACGATCGCGGCGGGCGGCGCAATCGGTACGCCAACGACGCAGACTTCGGTCGGCGGCGCGGTCACCAGCCTGTCGACCGACGTCACCAATCTTGCGGGTGGCATCGCGACCGGCACGACTGGCATTCTCCAGCGAACCGGGCCGGCGACCAACATCGCTGTCCTGACCGCGACCGGCGGCACGACGGCGGCCCCGGGCGCAGCGCAGACGGTGACCAACCTCGCGGCGGGCGGCCTGACCTCCACCTCGACCGACGCGGTCAACGGCGGCCAGCTGTTCGCCACCAACACCAATGTGACCAACAATACGACCGCGATCACCAACCTCAACAACGGCACCGCCGGAACCGTCCAGCAGACCGGTGCGCCGAACAGCCTCGCATTAGTCGCCCCAGGCGGCACCGGCGCGGCACCGGGCGCTCCGCAGACGCTGAGCAACGTCGCCGCGGGCATCGCCCCAACCGACGCCGCGAACGTGGGCCAGGTCACCGCTGCGGTCGGCACCGCGACGGCGAACGCGGTCCAGTACGACGGCGCGAGCAAGACCTTGGTCACGCTTGGCGGCGTCGGTGCGGCCACGCCGACCACGGTAACCAACCTCGCGGCAGGCGGCCTGACCGCTACCTCGACCGACGCGGTCAACGGCAGCCAGCTGTTCGCGACCAATACGACGGCGACGACGAATGCGGTCAATACCTCGGCGGCGCTCGGCGGCGGCGCGAACGTCGCGACCGGTGTCGCGCCGAGCTATACGGTCGGCGGGACGGCGTACAACAACGTCGGCGCGGCGCTCGGCGCACAGAACACGATCGTCGGCGCGCAGGGCACAGCGGCCGCGGCGAATGCCGGGGGCGGGGCGACCTATAACCCGGCGACCGGCGCCATCACGGCGCCGGCGTACACCGTCGCCAACATCGGCGCGACCGGCGCGGTCGGGGCACCGACGACGGCGACGAACACCGGCGACGCGGTCTCCGGCCTCACCACGTCGGTGACCAACGTCGCCAACAACCTCAACAACGGCACCGTCGGCACCGTCCAGCGGACCGGAACCCTCAACGGCCTCGCGCTCGTTGCCGTCGGCGGCAGCGGTGCGGCACCGGGCGCGCCGCAGACTCTCGGCAACGTCGCCGCGGGCGTCGCCTCGACCGACGCGGTCAACGTCAGCCAGCTCACGGCGGTCGGTACCGTGGCGATGAACAGTGTCCAGTACGATAACGCCGGCAAGACCACCGTCACGCTGGGAGGTGTCGGCGCCGCGGCGCCGACGAAGCTGACCAACGTCGCCCCGGCCGCGGTGACCGCCACCTCGACCGACGCGGTCAACGGCAGCCAGCTGTTCGCCACCAACACCGGGGTCGGCGGCATCGCCGGCGTCGTCGGCGGGACGTACGACCCGGCCACCGGGACGTACACCGGACCGACCTACACGACGGTCGGCGGCACCTCCGCGACGACGGTGCAGGGTGCGTTCGACAACTACAACACCGCCCTGACCGGCGTGACGAGCGGCACAAGCGGCGTCCTCCAACGGAGCGGCCCGGCGACCAATGTCGCCGTCCTGACCGCGACAGGTGGCACCGCGGCGGCGCCGGGCGCGGCGCAGACGATCACCAACCTCGCGCCTGGATCGACCGCGGCGGGTTCAGTCGATGCGGTCAACGGTGGCCAGTTCAACACCGGCCTGGCCTCGGTGGCGACCAACCTCGGCGGCGGGGCGGCGTACAACCCGGCGACCGGCACCGTTACCGCTCCGACCTATACCGTCCAGGGCGTGACGTATAACAATGTCGGATCGGCCATCGCCGGGCTCGATAGCGGCGTCACCGGCAACACCACTGCGATCACCAACCTGTCGAACACGATCAATGCCGGCACGGTCGGCACCGTCCAGCGTACCGGCGTCACCAACGCCCTCGCGCTGACCGCGGTCGGCGGAACGGGGGCGGCGCCGGGCGCGGCGCAGACGCTCGGCAACGTCGCGGCGGGCGTCGCCACGACCGACGCGGTCAACGTCGGCCAGCTCAATGCGGTCGGCGGGGTCGCGGCGAACAGCGTCCAGTACGACACCGTCGGTGGGATGAAGGCGAACAGCGTCACGCTCGCCGGCGGCGCGGCGGGTCCGGTCAAGGTGACCAACGTCGCCCCGGCGACGCTGAGCGCGACCTCGACCGATGCGGTCAACGGCGCGCAGCTGTTCGCGACCAACGCCCAGACTACGACCAACACGACGAACATCGCCACCAACACGACGGCGATCAACAACCTCAACAACGGCACCGCCGGTATCGTCCAACAGACCGGTGGCTCGCCGGGGACCGGCGCAATCACCGTCGGTGCGGCGACCGGGGGCACCGTCGTGAACGTCGCCGGGACCGGCGGCGTCCGGACGCTGACCGGGCTGAAGGACGGCATCAACGGCACCGACGCGGTGACGGTGGCGCAGATCAACGGGCTGACCAACGGCGGGCTCAACACGGTGCAGTACAACACCGCGCCCGACGGCGGCCGCAGCAACACGATCACGCTGGTCGGGGGCACCGCCGCGCCAGTCACGATCACCAACGTCGCCGCCGGCAGCCTCGCCGCCGGATCGACCGACGCGGTGACCGGCGGGCAGCTCGCGACGACCAACGCGAACGTCGCCGGCAACACGACGACGATCAACCAGCTCGTCACCGGCCAGGTGGGGACGTTCCGGTCGGACAACACCGGAGCCGCACCCGCCCCGGTCGCCAGCGGTGCGAACGCCACGGCGGGCGGCTATGGGGCGAGTGCGACTGGCGCCGGCGGCCTTGCGCTCGGCAACGGCGCGACCTCGACCGGGACCGGCTCGGTCGCGCTCGGTCAGGGCTCGACCGACGGCGGCGCGACGCGCGTCGTCTCGGTCGGCTCGGTCGGCAATGAGCGGCGGATCACCAACGTCGGGCCGGCGGTCAACGGCACCGACGCGGTCAACTTCAGCCAGCTGCAGGCGGCGACCACCGCCTTCGGCACGACCGCGACCGGCCTGCAGAATCAGATCAACCAGACCAACTTCGACCTCAACCAGGTCCGCCGCCGCGCCAACGGCGGGACCGCGGGGGCGATGGCGGTCGCCGGGCTACCGCAGGCGTTCGAGCCGGGCAAGACGATGGTCGGCGGCGCGTTCGGCTTCTGGTCGGATCAGGTCGCCTTCGCGATCGGTGCCTCGGCAATCGCCGGCGAGCATACCGTGGTCAAGGCCGGTGCGTCGATCAGCGGCCAAGGTGTTGGCGGCTTCAACGTCGGGGCCGGCTGGCAGTTCTGACGCGACTTCCCCAAGAACTGGCTCCGGCGGTCCCCACCGCCGGAGCCATTTTTTTAGGTGCCAAACACGCGCGCGAAGATCGTGTCGACGTGCTTCAGGTGATAGCCAAGGTCGAACAGCGGCTCGAGCGCTGCCGCCGGTAGCCAGCGCATCACCTCGGGATCGGCCTTGAGCAGATCGAGCAGCTGCAGCTGGCCGTCGGCCTGCCACACCTGCATCGCGTTGCGCTGGACGAGGGTGTATGCCTCCTCGCGGCCCGCCCCCGCCTGCGTCAGCGCGAGCAGGACGCGCTGCGAATGGATCAGCCCGCCCATCTTGTTGAGGTTGGCGAGCATCCGGTCGGGATAGACGAGCAGTTTGTCGATCACGCCGGTCAGCCGGACGAGCGCGAAGTCGAGCGTCACCGTCGCGTCGGGGCCGATCATCCGCTCGACCGACGAATGGCTGATGTCGCGCTCGTGCCACAGCGCGACATTCTCGAGCGCCGGGGTGACATAGCCGCGAACCAGCCGCGCAAGGCCGGTCAGATTCTCCGAAAGCACCGGGTTGCGCTTGTGCGGCATCGCGCTCGACCCCTTCTGGCCGGGGGCGAAATACTCCTCGGCCTCGAGTACCTCGGTCCGCTGCAGGTGTCGCACCTCGGTCGCGAGCCGCTCGACGCAGCCGGCGACGACGCCCAGCGTCGCAAAATACATCGCATGGCGATCGCGCGGGATGACCTGCGTCGACACCGCCTCGACCGTCAGCCCCATCTTGTCGGCGACCCATGCCTCGACGAACGGATCGACGTTGGCGAAGGTCCCGACCGCGCCCGAGATCGCGCACGTCGCGATCTCGGCGCGCGCGGCGACGAGCCGGTCGCGGCAGCGGTCGAACTCGGCGTACGCCTGCGCGAGCTTGAGGCCGAAGGTCGTCGGCTCGGCGTGAATGCCGTGGCTGCGCCCGATCGTCGGCGTCATTCGAAACTCGACCGCGCGGCGCTTCAGCACGATCAACAGCGCGTCGATGTCCTCGATCATCAGGTCGGCGGCGCGCGCCAGCTGGACGCCGAGGCAGGTGTCGAGGACGTCCGAGCTTGTCATTCCCTGGTGAACGAAACGCGCCGGCTCGCCGACATGCTCGGCGAGGTTGGTCAGGAAGGCGATGACGTCGTGCCGGGTCTCGCGCTCGATCGCGTCGATGCGGTCGACCTCGAACCGGCCCTTCGCCCACATCGTCGCCGCCGCTTCGGCCGGGATCACGCCGAGTTCGGCGAGCGCATCCATCGCGTGCGCCTCGATCTCGAACCAGATGCGGAAGCGCGTCTCGGGCTCCCAGACGTCGACCATCGCGGGACGGGAATAACGGGGGATCATGACTCGGCTCCGAAAAGATGCGGCAATTAGCACGGGGTGGAGCGAGCCGCCAACGCGACGGAACGTGAAACCGTTTCGACGTGCGGCGTGTTGAGGTGCCACGAAAGACAGGAGATCTTCATGTTCAACTGTTTAGCGGTCGCAACGACTATCGCTTTACTTGGCTCGACGACGATCGCCACAGCCCAGACGACGGGCGCTGGCGGCATCGTCGGTGGCAGTGCCGGTGCGTCGGCTCCCGCTCCCGGGGCTTATGCTCCAGCGGGAACCCGCGCCCCCGGATCGACACCATCGGGGCTCGGCAATGCGATGTTGCCGGGTTCGGCGACGTCGCCGACCCTGCCGCAGCCGTCGACCGGCGTCACCCCGCCGATCGGTGCGTCGACCGCCGGTACGATCGGCGACGGTCGCGTCGGCAGCCTCGCCCCGGGCGGGTCGACGCGTCCCGGCGTGACCGGGACGACCGGGACCACACCGACGACGAGCGGTATTTCGCCCACCACGCCAACGACTAACCCCGCGCCGCAATAAGCGGCGTTCAATCAATCTCAGGAGATATATCATGAAGACTTTGATCGCACTTGCCGCCGGTGCCGCACTGATCGCCACCGCCGCATCCGCCCAGATGGGCTCGTCGTCGGGCGGTTCGTCGACCGGCACCGGCTCGGCGGGCAGCGGCTCGATGGGCACAGGGTCGAGCGCTGGTTCGATGGGTACGGGGTCGAGCAGCGGCTCGATGGGTACCGGCTCGAGCACCGACTCGATGGGCACAAGCAGCACGATGGGCACGGGTGCCACCGGCAGCGACACGATGTCGTCGCCGAGCAGCACCTCGAGCACGACGACGAAGCGCCACAGCAAGAAGTCGAGCAGCGGCACCATGTCGAGCCCGAGTTCGAGCACGACGCCGTCGACTACCCCGCAGTAAAATTCGGCAACTGAACCCGTCCCGGTGCGTTGAAGCATCGAGACGGGGACGGCCTTCGGGCCCAGTCGACGGAGAGATATGATGAAGACGAATTTTATTCTTGCAACGATGGTCGCAGCCACGATGGCGACGACCGCTGGCGCAGTGACGCATCACAAGTCGCACGCCACGAGCAGCGAAATGGCGGCGACGAAAGCGTTGAACGAAAAGGCGCTGCAGGAGGCGTCGGCGGCGCCGATGGCTGCGCCACGTAGCGGCGCGATGTCGGACTCGGGCGCGGCCGCGCCGGCGGCGCCGATGGCAACGCCGGATGCGACGCCGATGGGCAAGCCCGACAATGGGGAGATGACGCCTGGCACCGCCGACACGGCGGCGACGCCGCCGGCGACCCCGACGACGCCGCAGTAACTTACGAACCATTTCGGGGAGCGGGCAGTGCGAGAGCGCTGCCCGCTTCGCGTTTGGGGACTGTGCGTCAACTGGTGCGGCGGATCAAATCAGACCCAGGGCTCGAAAACTAGCATGGCCGGTCCGACCGATCACGACATGATCGTGGACCGCCAGTCCGAGATGCCGCCCGGCCTCGATCACCGATTTGGTCATCGTGATATCGTCGCGGCTCGGGTTGGGATCACCGCTTGGGTGATTGTGGACGAGAATCACCGACGAGGCGCCGAGTTCGAGCGCGCGCTTGACGATCTCCCGCGGATAGACCGGCGCCGCATTGACGGTGCCGCTGCCCATTGCCTCGTCGCGGATCAGGATGTTGCGATTGTTGAGGAAAATCACGCGGAACTCTTCGGTGACGCGATGCGCCATCGCCGCGTGAAGATAGTCGGTCAACGCCTGCCAGCCAGCCAGCACCGGCCGGTCGAGCGCCGCCGCGCGAAGCGACCGGAGCGACGCCGCCTCGACGAACTTCATTGCCGCCGCCGCCCCCGCCGACAGCCCCTCGACCCGCGCCAGTTCGGCGGGCGACGCGGCAAGGACCGCCGGGAACGAGCCGAATTCGCTCAGCAGGCGCTTGGCGAGCGGCTTGGTGTCGCGCCGCGGGATTGCCAGCCCGAGAATATATTCAAGCAGTTCGTAGTCGAGAAAGGCGTCGCCACCGCCTTCGAGCAGCCGGGCGCGCAGCCGTTCGCGGTGCCCCGCGGGGTCGGCCTCAGGCGGCGTAGGGGGGATGGCTCAGCCCGACGGGGCTGGTGGTAAAGACCTCGCAACCGGTCTCGGTGATCCCGACCGAATGCTCGAACTGCGCCGACAGCGAGCGGTCGCGCGTAACCGCGGTCCAGCCGTCGTCGAGCAATTTGACCTCGGGCCGGCCGAGATTGATCATCGGCTCGATCGTGAAGAACATGCCGGGCCGCAGCACCGGCCCCTTGCCCGGACGGCCGACATGGACGACGTTTGGCGCATCGTGGAACACCCGGCCGACGCCATGGCCACAAAAGTCGCGAACGACCGAGCAGCGCTGGCCCTCGGCAAACGATTGGATCGCATAGCCGATATCACCGAAGGTTGCCCCCGGCTTCGCCGCCGCGATCCCGCGCTGCAGGCACTCCCAAGTGATGTCGACCAGCCGCCGCGCCTTGAGCGGCACGTCGCCGACGAGGTACATGCGGCTGGTGTCGCCGTGCCAGCCGTCGACGACGACGGTGACGTCGATATTGACGATATCGCCGTGCTTCAGTCGCTTGGCCCCTGGAATCCCGTGGCAGACGACGTGATTGACGCTGATGCACGACGCATGGGCATAGCCGCGATAGAAGATCGTCGCCGGCACCGACCCGGCGTCGCGGACGAAATCCTGGACGAGCTGATCGAGATCGGCGGTCACCGCCTCAGGCACGACGTGCGGCACGAGCATGTCGAGCACCCGCGCCGCGAGCTGCCCGGCGGCGCGCATCCCGACAAAGCCCTCGGCCCCGTGGAGCTTAATCGCGGTCGACGGCTCATCGACGTCGGCGGTGGCGGCATAATTCATACCCACAAAGGTAGGCCGCCGGGTGCGACGTGGCAACCGTGGTCCGCGCGGTCGACACTCGCGCGCCGCTCGGTTAAACCGCGCTGCATGTCATCCGCCCCCGCCCCCGACCGGATCTACACCGCCGCGCTCGTCGTCATCGGCGACGAAATCCTGTCGGGGCGGACGCAGGACGCGAACACCGCCTATCTGGCGAAATGGCTCGGGGTTCAGGGTATCCGGCTGCGCGAGGTCCGCGTCGTCGCCGACGACATGGCGGCAATCGCCGATGCGGTGAATCCGCTGCGGGTGGCACATGACTATCTGTTCACCACCGGCGGCATCGGCCCGACGCACGACGACATCACCGTCGATGCGATCGCCGCCGCGCTCGGTGTCGACGTTGTCCACCATCCTGACGCGGTCGCGCTCCTCACCAGCCACTACGGCGACAATATCACCGACACCCGTCTGCGCATGGCGCGCGTCCCCGCCGGCGCCGAGCTGATCGCCAATCCGCGGACCCAGGCCCCCGGGATCCGCATCGGCAACATCTTCATCATGGCCGGTGTCCCGGCGATCACCCGGTCGATGCTCGCCTCGCTCGACGGCCAGCTGCCCGGCGGCTTGCCGGTGCTGACCCGGACGATCGCCGCCTGGACGTATGAGAGCCGGGTAGCCGAGCTGCTCGCCCGCGTCGAAAAGGCGCACGACGGTATCCAGATCGGCAGCTACCCGTTTTGGCGCGAGGGCAAGACGGGGGCGAATTTCGTCCTGCGCAGCGTCGATCGCGCGACGCTCGACACGACCGCGACGGCCCTGATCGAGGCGCTCGCTGGCGAGGGCATCGACGCGGTCGACGGTGAGCTTTGAAGGGACCGCGGCGATGAAAGCCATAAAACTGATCTGCTTCGGCGCGCTGCTCGCGCTGTTCGTCCTGTTCGCGTTCAACAATTGGGAACGCGTGCCGATCGATCTGCCCGACGGGTCGAAGGTGCTGGTCTTCCTGCCGATCGTTGTCCTCGTGTCGCTGCTGCTCGGCTGGCTGCCGATGCTGTTGGTCCATGTCGCATCGCGCTCGACGTGGCGGCGGCGGACGGCGCGGGTCGAGCGGCTGCTCGACGAGGCGCAGGCGGCGGGACCGCGTGTCGCGCCGTCGCTCGTCGAACCCGCGATCGCGACCCCGGTATCGAGCTTTCCGCCGGCGACGTGAGCGCGAACCCGGTCTTCGTCGCGATCGATAGCAGCGAACTCGCCGCCGCCGAGGCGCTGGCGCGCTCGGTCGCCCCGCACGTCGGCGGGCTCAAGCTCGGGCTGCAGTTCTTCATGGCGCACGGTCCGGAAGGCGTCCGGCGGATGCAGGATTTCGGTCTGCCGATCTTCCTCGACGTCAAGCTCCACGACATCGGCAACACCGTCGCCGGCGCGATGGCATCGCTCGCGCCGCTCGGCGTCGCGATCGTCAATGTCCACGCGTCGATCGGGCTCGAAGCGATGCGCGCGGCGCGCGCGGCGATCGGTCCGGCGACGGCGATCATCGCGGTGACCGTCCTGACGAGCTTCGACGATCACGATTTGGCGGCGATCGGCGTTTCCGCGCCGCTGCCCGACCAGGTCGCGCACCTCGCTACAATGGCGCAGGCCGCCGGGTTGCAGGGCATCGTCTGTTCGGGGTCGGAAGCCGCTGCGCGCCGAGCCGACTGGCCCGAGGCGATCATCGCCGTGCCTGGGCTGCGCCCCGAGGATGGTGAGCTTGGCGATCAGAAGCGGGTGATGACGCCACGTGCCGCGCGCGACGCCGGAGCCTCGATCCTCGTCGTCGGCCGCCCGATCACCGCCGCCGCCGACCCCGCCGCCGCCGCCGCCGCGATCGCCGCATCGCTATGAGCCTCGAGATCAAGATTTGCGGGCTGTCGACGCCTGAAAGCGTTGACGCTGCCATCGCAGCCGGCGCGAGCCATGTCGGCTTCGTCTTCTTTACCCCCTCGCCGCGCGACGTTGCCCCCGACCGCGCAGCCGCGCTCGGCAGCCGGGTGCCGTCGCACGTGACCCGTGTCGGCGTATTCGTCGATCCCGACGACGCCTTGCTCGACCGGACCGCGCCCGCGCTCGACGCGATCCAGCTTCACGGTAGCGAGACCCCGGCGCGCGTCGCCGAGGTCCGCCGACGCTACGGCCGACCGGTCTGGCGCGGCATCGGCGTCGCCACCCGCGACGATATCGATGCAGCGGTCGCGGCGTTCGGAGGCACCGCCGACCGATTGCTGTTCGATGCCAAAGCGCCTAGGGGAGCCGCCTTGCCCGGTGGCAACGGTTTGCGCTTCGACTGGCGGCTGCTGGGTGGCGTCGGTCGGGCGTGCTGGGGCCTGTCGGGTGGGCTCGATGCGGCCACGGTGGTGGAGGCGGTACGCACCGCCCACCCGCCGCTGGTCGACGTGTCGTCGGGGGTCGAAGACGAACCGGGAGTGAAGTCGGTGGCGAAGATCAAGGCGTTCATCGCCGCGGCGCGGGCAGCCTGATGGCGACGGCAGCTGTAGAGCCGCGGCCGAGCCTGCGGTCCGGCCCCGACGCGCGCGGGCATTTCGGCGCGTTCGGCGGACGCTACGTCGCCGAGACGCTGATGCCGCTGATCCTCGAGCTCGAGGCGGCGTATCGTGCGGCGCAGGCCGACCCGGCGTTCGCCGCCGAATTCGACTATCTGATGAAGCATTATGTCGGGCGGCCGTCGCCGCTGTACTT
Organism: uncultured Sphingomonadaceae bacterium; assembly: GCA_964245955.1. Classification (GTDB taxonomy): domain Bacteria; phylum Pseudomonadota; class Alphaproteobacteria; order Sphingomonadales; family Sphingomonadaceae; genus Polymorphobacter_B. Next base: position 12,526 of record CAXTPH010000026.1, read on the forward strand.
CGCCGAGCGGCTGACGAATGCGCTCGGCGGGGCGAAAATCTATTTCAAGCGCGACGAGCTCAACCATACCGGCGCGCACAAGATCAACAATTGCATCGGCCAGATGCTGCTCGCGCAGCGGATGGGCAAGACGCGGATCATCGCCGAGACCGGGGCCGGGCAGCACGGTGTCGCCACCGCGACCGTCGCCGCGCGCGCCGGGCTGCCGTGCACGATCTACATGGGCGCGCGCGACATCGCCCGGCAGGCGCCGAACGTGTTTCGCATGAAGCTGCTCGGGGCCGAGGTACGCAGCGTCGAATCGGGATCTCGGACGTTGAAGGACGCGATGAACGAAGCGCTGCGCGATTGGGTCGCGAACGTCCACGATACCTTCTACATCATCGGCACTGCCGCCGGGCCGCACCCGTATCCTGAGCTCGTCCGCGACTTTCAGTCGGTGATCGGCAAAGAGGCGCGCGAGCAGATCGTCGTGGCCGAGGGCCGTCTTCCCGACGTGCTGTGCGCGGCGATCGGCGGCGGATCGAACGCGATCGGCCTGTTCCACCCGTTCCTTGACGACGATGTCCGCATGATCGGGGTCGAGGCGTCGGGCCACGGGCTCGACACAGACCGGCACGCGGCGAGCCTCGCCGGCGGCGTAACGGGCGTGCTCCATGGCAACAAGACGCGACTGCTCCAGGACGCCGACGGGCAGATCGCCGAGGCGCACTCGATCTCGGCCGGGCTCGATTATCCCGGCATCGGCCCCGAGCACGCCTGGCTGCATTCGATCGGACGGGTCGAATATCAATCGGCGACCGATCAGGAGGCGCTCGACGCGTTCCAGCAGCTCTGCCGCCTCGAAGGGATCATCCCCGCGCTCGAACCGGCGCACGCGCTCGCCGCGATCCGGCGGTTCGCGCCGGGCATGAGCCGCGACACGATCGTCGTCGCCAACCTGTGCGGGCGCGGCGACAAGGACATCTTTACCGTCGCCGAAGCGCTCGGGACGGCGATGTGACCGACCGCCTGAGCCGCCGCTTCGCCGCGTGTGCCGCCGACGATCGCGCCGCGCTCGTCACCTTCGTCACCGCCGGCGATCCCGATCTCGCGCGCGGGCCGAGCATCCTCGCCGCGCTTGTCGCGGGCGGCGCGGACATCATCGAGCTCGGCATGCCGTTCACCGACCCGATGGCCGACGGCCCGGCGATCCAGGCGGGCAACATCCGCAGCCTGGGCAGCGGCACGACGCTGCGCGCGGTGCTGGCGATGATCCGCGCGTTTCGCACGACCGACGATGCGACGCCGCTGATCCTGATGGGCTACTTCAACCCGATCCTTGCCTATGGGGTCGAGGCGTTTGCCGCCGATGCCGCCGCCGCCGGGCTCGACGGGACGATCGTCGTCGATCTGCCGCCCGAGGAGGACGCCGAGCTCGCGCCGAGCCTGCGCGGCCACGGGCTGCACAATGTCCGGCTGGCGACGCCGACGACCGACGCGCGGCGGCTGCCCGCCGTCCTGTCGGGAGCGTCGGGCTTCGTCTATTATGTCGCGGTCGCGGGGGTCACCGGGACCGCGTCGGCCGCCGACGCTGACATCGCCAGCGCCGTCGCGCGGCTCAAGGCGGCGACGACCCTGCCGGTCGCGGTCGGCTTTGGCATCAAGACGCCGGCGCAGGCCGCCGCGGTCGGGATCCACGCCGACGGTGTCGTCGTCGGCTCGGCGCTCGTCTCGCTGATCGGTGCCGCCGCCGAGACCCGCGCCAACGATCTGCCCGAGCAGGTCGAGGCGTTCGTCCGCGGCCTCGCCGATGCGGTCCGCACCGCGCGCATCAGGAATGCGGCATGAGCTGGCTGACCCGCATCCGCCCGCGGCTGACCGCGATGCTCAGCCGGCGCGAGACGCCCGAGAACCTGTGGCGGAAGTGCGCCAAGTGTGGCGCGATGCTCTACGTCAAGGATTTCGAGGAGACGCTCGGCGTCTGTCCGCGCTGCGGCCACCACGAGCGGATCGACCCGAACACGCGCTTCCACCAGATCTTCGACGGCGACTATAAGCGGCTCGACGTGGCCAAGGTGCCCGAGGACCCGCTCAAGTTCCGTGACCAGAAGCGCTACGTCGACCGGCTCAAGACCGCGCGGACCAATACCGGCGAGCCCGAGGCGATGGTCGTCGCCAGCGGCACGATCGGCGGCGAGGCGGCGGTCGTCGCGGTGCAGAACTTCGCCTTCATGGGCGGCTCGATGGGCCTGGGCGTCGGCGAAGCGTTCCTGTCGGGCGCGCTGGCGGCGGTCAAGGCGAAGTGCCCGTTCGTGATCTTCACCGCGGCGGGCGGCGCACGGATGCAGGAGGGCATCCTCAGCCTGATGCAGATGCCGCGGACGACCGTCGCGATCGCCGAACTCCGCGAGGCCGGGCTGCCGTACATCGTCGTGATGACCGACCCGACGACCGGCGGCGTCACCGCTAGCTATGCGATGCTCGGCGACGTCCAGATCGCCGAGCCCGGCGCGCTGATCGGTTTCGCCGGGCAGCGGGTGATCGAGCAGACGATCCGCGAGAAGCTGCCCGAGGGCTTCCAGCGCGCCGAATATCTGCTCGACCACGGCATGCTCGACATGGTCGTGCACCGGAAGGACCTGAAGGCGACGCTCGCGCGGCTGATCGGTCTGTTGATGCGTCCGCGCGCCGACGCCGCGGCCTGAGGCGGGGCCGGGGGGCGACATGGAGGCGGCGCGGTCCGACAATCCGGTGCTCGATGCGCTACTTGCGGCGGCGTTCAAGCTGCATCCGGCGACGATCGACCTCGCACTCGGGCGGCTCGAACGGCTGCTCGTCCGGCTCGGCAACCCGCAGCTCAAGCTGCCGCCAGTGTTCCACGTCGCCGGGACCAACGGCAAGGGGTCGACCGTTGCCTTCCTTCGCGCCGGGCTCGAGGCATCGGGGCGGCGGGTTCACGTCTACACCTCGCCGCACCTCGTCCGTT
>CAXTPH010000027.1:0-15452 GCA_964245955.1 uncultured Sphingomonadaceae bacterium
GGCACCGCGCCGCCGGGGGCGACGCCGGGCGATTACGGGCGTGGCGGCTATCCGCAGCCGCAGGGTGGGTTCGTCCCGTTCCAGCCGCAGATGAACCGCGATTCCGGCCGTCGCGCGCCACCCCCGGGCGTCGTTCCCGGCGGCGCGGGTTTCGCCCGGCCGCAGCCGGCGGCGCCGATGACGCCGCGCATCGAGGCCCCGCGCCCCGCCCCGCCACCTCGGGCGCCCCAGCCGCGCCCGGCGCAGCAGGAGGTCGGCGAGCGCATCCGGCCGCAATGATCGCGCGCTGACCAGACGGGCCTTGCGCCCGCGCGCCGCACTGCACACTATGCCGCAGCAGCCGCGTCGCCCGGAGGATATTTGCCGAACCCGCCCGCCTTCGACGAAATGTTCGGCCACGTCGCGGCAGGGCGCAACGTCCGCGACTGCTACGCCCCGATCGCCGCGTGGCTCGCCAATTCACCGTTCGAGGTGATGGAAACCCGGCGGCGGCAAGCCGAGCTGTTCTTTCGCCGCATCGGCATCACCTTCGCGGTCTATGGCGATCCGGACGCCGCCGAGCGGCTGATCCCGTTCGACATCGTTCCGCGCATCCTCGGCGCGACTGAATGGTCGACGATGGAGGCCGGGCTCGTCCAGCGCGTCGGCGCGCTCAACGCCTTTCTCGCCGACATCTACGGCCCGCGCGAAATCCTCCGCGCCGGGGTGGTTCCCGAGGAGCTCGTCCTGCGCAACCCCGGCTTTTGCCTCGCGATGGTCGGCAAGCGCCCGGTCGGCGACATCTGGGTCCATATCGCCGGCATCGACCTCGTCCGCACCGATGCCGACGATTTCTATGTCCTCGAGGACAATGCCCGCACCCCGTCGGGGGTGTCGTACATGCTCGAGAACCGCGAGGTGATGCTCAAGCTCGTCCCCGAGCTGTTCGCCAAGTCGCGCATCCGCCCGGTCGAGAACTATCCCGACATGCTGCTCGAGATGCTCCACTCAGTCGCGCCGGCGCGCGCCGGCAACGATCCGACGAGCGTGCTGCTGACCCCGGGGCAGCACAACAGCGCGTTCTACGAACACAGCTTCCTCGCCGACAAGCTTGGCATCGAGCTGGTCGAGGGGTCCGACCTGTTCGTCCGCGACGAGCACGTCTTCATGCGGACGACCGAGGGGCCGCAGCGGGTCGACGTGATCTACCGCCGCCTCGACGATGCCTTCCTCGACCCGCTCGTCTTCCGCCCCGAATCGATGCTCGGCGTGCCGGGGCTGATGAGCGCGTACGACGCGGGCAACGTCAGCCTCGCCAACGCGGTCGGCACCGGGGTGGCCGACGACAAGGCGATCTACAGCTATATGCCCGAGATCATCCGCTTCTACACCGGAGCCGAGCCGATCCTGAAGAACGTGCCGACATGGCGCTGCCGCGAGCCCGAGGCGCTGGCGTACGTCCTCGACCACCTGCCCGAACTCGTCGTCAAGGAGGTCGACGGTTCGGGCGGCTACGGCATGCTGGTCGGGCCGCACGCGCCGAAGGCGACGATCGCCGCCTTCGCCGCCAAGCTCCGCGCCAACCCCGAAAAGTTCATCGCCCAGCCGACGCTGGCACTGTCGACCTGCCCGACGCTGTGCAACACCGGCGTCGAGGCGCGCCACGTCGACCTCCGCCCGTTCGTCCTGACCGGGACCAACGGCACCCGCATCGTTCCCGGCGGCCTGACCCGCGTCGCGCTCGACCCGGGCTCGCTGGTGGTGAATTCGAGCCAGGGGGGAGGCACGAAGGACACGTGGGTGGTCGATGAATAGCGAGCGCGGCCGATCGCAGCGCCGCGAGCGCGCAGCGATCGTCAGTTGCGCGCGGACTCGCGCGAAGCCGGCCGGCGGGCATCGCCCGACCGACGACGCGGCTTTGCCGCGGCGCTTGCGGGTTACGAGGCCCGTCGCGGCAAAGCCGCGCCGTCGGTCGGGCTCGGCGTCGGTCGACGCCGCCCCGCCGTCCGGGCTGGCGCCCGTCGGCGCGCGGCGCTTGCGCCCATGCTGAGCCGCACCGCCGGCAACCTCTACTGGGTCGGGCGCTACATCGAGCGCGCCGACTTCCTGTCGCGGCTGATCGAGGCGACGCTGCGGCTGGCGTCGCTGCCGTCGTCGTACGGCGGCATGACCAACGCGTGGGAAAGCGCGCTCGAGGCCGCGTGGATGCACGACGCGCACGCGACGCGCGGGCTCGCGGTCGACGAGTTCGGGGTCAGCGAGTTTCTGACGGTCGACCCGCTCAACGCCAGCTCGATCCGCCGCTGCCTCGAAGCCGCGCGCGCCAATGCCCGTGCGGTGCGGACCGCGCTGACGCTCGAGGCGTGGGAGGCAATCAACGGCGCATGGCTCGACGTCCAGCGCTACGGCACCCGGCTCGAAAACCGCGATGGCCTCGTCCGGCTGCTCGAAACCGTCAAGGCATCGATGCTCGCGTTCGACGGCGCGGCACACCGGACGATGCTGCGCGGCGACGCGTACTGGTTCATCATGCTCGGGTCGGCGGTCGAGCGCGCCGACAACACCGCGCGGCTGCTCGACGTCAAATACCATTTGCTGCTGCCGCGCGGCGAGAAGGTCGGCGGCTCCCTCGACTATTTCCAGTGGACGACGATCCTGCGGACGGTGTCGGCGCTGACGGCCTATCGCTGGGTCTATCGCGATTCGGTCAAGCCGTGGCTGATCGCCGACCTGCTGATCCTCAACCGTCAGATCCCGCGCAGCCTCGCGTCGTGCTACGAGGAAGTGCTGCGCCGCCTCGACCAGCTGTCGACCGCGAGCGCGCGACGCGGTCCGGCGCACCGGCTCGCGGCGGCGGGCTACGGGCGGCTCGAAGCGGGTAATATCGACCGCATCTATTCGAACGGGCTGCACGAATTCCTGCGCGACTTCATCGCCGACAACAACCGGCTGGGAGCGGCGATCGCCGAGCAGTATCTTTTCTGATCGGGGGGTCGGGTGCGGATAAGAATCGATTACACGACGGCGTATGACTATTCGCAGGCGGCGAGCAGCGTCATCCAGCTGCTCCGCGTCCAGCCGCGCGGCGGGTGGGACCAGCATGTCGCGCGCTGGCGGGTCGACGTCGACGCCGACGGCTCGCTCCGCGCCGGCAGCGATGTGTTCGGCAACGTCACGCATCTGTTCACCGCCGCCGCGCCGATCCGCCAGCTGACGCTGACCGTCGCCGGTGAAGTCGACACCGACGATGCGCACGGCGCGGTGCGCGGCTTCCACGAGCCGCTGCCGCCGACGATGTTTCTTCGCTCGACCGCCTTGACCATCCCCGACGCGGCAATCGCCGGCTTCGCCGCCGAACGCACCGAGGACAACGTCCTCGACCGGCTGCACGCGCTCAACCTCGCGATCAATGCGCGCATGGTGTTCGACGCCGATGCGACCGGGACCGGCACCGACGCGGTGACCGCCTTCGCGCAGGGCGCGGGAGTCTGCCAGGACTATACTCACATCTTCTGTGCCGCCGCGCGCGTCCTCGGCGTCCCCGCGCGCTACGTTTCGGGCCATTATGTCCGCGCCGAGGCGCAGCCCGCCGGGCACGCCTGGGCCGAGGCGCTTGTCCCCGACCTCGGCTGGGTCGGCTTCGACCCGACCAACGGCATCTCGATCACCCCCGCGCATGTCCGGGTCGCGGTCGGGCTAGACTATCTCGACGCCGCCCCGGTACGCGGCGCGCGGCGCGGTGGCGGGGCGGAGACGATGCATGTCGCGGTCAGCGCAGTCGACACCGGCGCGCCGTCGCGGCAAAGTCAGCAACAGGGGCAGTGACGATCCAGCATGGTCAGTTCGCCGCCGAGGAGGAACCGATGACCTATTGCGTCGGGGTGCTGGTCAACGACGGGCTGGTGATGCTCGCCGACACGCGGACGAACGCGGGCGTCGACAACGTGTCGAGCTACCGCAAGCTGCGCGTGATGGACGTCGGTCCGGGGCGGACGATGGTGCTTGCCAGCGCCGGATCGCTGTCGGTGACGCAGGCGGCGCTGACCCGGCTGACCGACGCCATCCTGCTCGCCGAGGGGCACGACGACACCGACGGCACGCCCGCGCCCGAAACGCTGCGCACCGCGCCGACGATGTTCCGCGCCGCGACGCTGGTCGGGCAGGCGCTCCACGCCGCACGCGCCGCGGTCGACGAAGCGGTCGGCGGCGACAAAGTCTCGACCAGCGCGACCCTGCTGTTCGGCGGCTGCATCGCCGGGCGCAAGCCGCGGCTGTTCCTGATCTACGCGAGCGGCAATTTCATCGAGTGCCAGCCCGACACGCCGTATCTGCAGATCGGCGAGCACAAGTATGGCAAGCCGATCCTCGACCGCGTCATCCAGTTCGACACGCCGATCGCCGAGGCGGTCAAGGTCGCGCTAATCTCGTTTACCTCGACGATGCGGTCGAACCTCGCCGTGGGCCTGCCGATCGACCTGATGATCCTGCGCACCGGTGACACCGATCCGGAGCTCGTCCATCGCATCACCGACGACGACGATTATTATCGCGAGCTGACCGAACGCTGGTCGTCGGCGATGCGCTACGCCACCGCCAGCATTCCCTTGCCGCCATACGGCGAGCAAATCGGGCAAGGGGTATTGGTCTAGGCGGCGACCGCCATTGTCGCCAGCCGCGCGGTCCGCGCGCGTAGCATCACCGCAAGGACCAGCCCGAGCCCGGCGACGCCGGTCATCGCCAGATACCCCGGCGCGCCGACGCGGTCGTACAGCGGCCCCGACAGCAACACCGCGGCGGCGTAGGTCGGGGCGTTGGCGAGGCCCATGTAGATCATCTGCGCGGTCGGCGTGCGGTCGTCGCCGTACAGCGTCTGGATGAAGCGCATGCCGCCGAGGAAGGTCGCGGCGAAGCTGAACGCGTGGAGCAGCTGCAGCGGGATCAGGACCCACAATGGCGGCAGCATCGCGAACGCGGTCCAGCGGATCACCGCGCCGACGCCGCCGGCGACGATCAGCGTCTCGGGCCGGAAGCGCGCCGACCAGCCGCCGAGGAAGATCAGGAACCCGACCTCGGCGAGCGTGCCGATGTTCCACAGCATCGCGACGATATTGCCCGAGAAATGCTGGTCGTTGGTCCAGACCAGCGAGCCGGCGGTGTAGAGGAAGGCCGCGCTCGCCTGGATCAGCCCGGCGGCGAAGATGAACAGCGTGAATTCGGGGTTGCGCAGCATGCCGAGCCCGGCCGACAGCCGCTCGCCGAACGGTTCGCGCTTTTCGGCGCGGGCGAGGACCGGCTCGCGCGGCATCAGCGCGCTCCACCCGATCATCGCCGCCGAGATCACCAGCAGGAATGCCCAGATCGGCCAATAGCTCTTGGTCGCGTCGTTGAGAAATCCGACCGTTGTCGTGCCGGCGACGAAGGCGGCGCTGGCGAGGCCGCGGGCGACACCGTACGGCGGGCGGCCGGTGCGCGTCAGCCGCAGCAGCGTCGTCTCGACCACCGGCAGCAGCCCCCAGAAGGCGATGTCGAGGATCAGGATCAGCGCGAACACCGCGACGAAGCCGTCGAGCAGCTTGAGGATCGCGAACCCCGCGGTCAGGACGATCGTGAACATGAAGAGCGGCGCGCGGCGGTCGCTGCGGCCGTCGGCCCATGCCGCGGTCAGCGGGCCGGCAAGCGCGCGGCTGAAGCCGGCGATCGCCAGCACGACGCCGATCTCGGCGCCCGAGAAGCCGTGAACCTTCTCGAGCCACAGCGGCAGGAACGGGATCAGGCAGCCGAAGCCGGCGAAATACAGGCAGGCCAAAACGGTCGAGCGGACGGCTGGGGTCATGCCGGCCACCATGCTTCGCGGCTGCGCCGCCGTCTAGCAGCGGCGTGCTAGAAGGCGAAGCTGAGCGTTCCGAAATACTGCCGCGGCGCGAGCGGGAATTCGTTGAACGTGCCGCTCGCCGCGCCGATCGACAGCGTCGATGCCGCCTGCTTGTCGGTTAGGTTGGTGACATTGAGCGCGATTACCGCGTTCCTGACCGGGAAGGTCGCCGGCAGCGGCAGGGTGTAGGCGATGCGCGCGCTCGCGGTGAAATACGCCGGGACCGACAGGTCGTTGGTGTAGGTGGCGAAGCGCCGCCCGATATAGTCGCCGATGACCTGCACGTCGAAACCGCCGTAGGACGCCGAGACCACCGTCTTGTTGAGCCAGTCGGGCGACCCCGGCACCTTCTTGCCCGCGGTCGGCACGACCACCGGGGGGACGCCGACGCTGTAATTATCCTGATAGCGCGAATTATTATAGCTGACCGCGTCGTAGATCGAGAAGTGCGGGCCGAAGCGGAGGGTACCCGCGAGGTCGACGCCGTCGGTCTTGACGCTGCCGACGTTGGCGATGACCGCCGCGCCGCTGATGATCGAGGTGATGACGACGGTCGGGCTGATCGTCAGCAGCCGGTTCGAGAAGTCGACGTGATAGTAGCTCGCCTGGCCATCGAAGCCGGTGATCGGACCGAAGTCGAACGACCGGCTGGTGCGGATGCCGGCCTCGTAGGTCCAGCTCGTTTCGGGCTGGACGGTCGCCTTGAACGCGTCGAACACCGCCTGGCTGCCGAGCGCGAACGGCGACAGGCCCGATGCGGCGCTGGTCTGGAACTGGCGGATGTTCTTCTGCGCGTTGGCGAAGAACTGTTCGTGCGCCGTCACGTCCCACAGCGCGCCGAGTTCGGGCAGGAACGCCTTGTCGGTGTTGAGGTCGCCGACCGGGAGCGCGGTCGAGTTCGAGAACGACCCCGGGATCGGCTGGACCGGCACGTCCTGGTGCGCGCGCTGGAAGGTGCTCTTGAACCCGGCGAGGATCGTGACGGTCGGCAGGACGTGCCAGCTGTCCTGAATGTGGGTCTGGATTTCGTCGACCTTCACCTTGCTGCCGTACTGCGTGATCAGCGGCGTCGCATAGTCGTGCGGGCGGGTGTACGGCGACTGCGGGTTGTTGACGTCGACCGCGTACCAGCGGCGGAACGCCGACGACGCCTGATGCTCGTACCAGCCGCCAAGTTCGATCTGATGCGCGCCGAGATCGACATGGAGCGTCGAGATGAGCCCCTCGCGGTTGATCAGATATTCCGTCGTCCGCGCAGCAAGCCCCGACCCGCCGAAGATCGTCGACAGCCGCGCGAGGTTGGCCGGGCTCGTCGCCGATCCGGTGCCGGGGAAGTAGAACGAGAACAGCTGCGGCAGTCCCGCGACGTCGATCGGCCCGGCGACGACCCCGACGCCGTCATCGTGATGGTAATAGGCCTGGTTCGACCACTTGATCTTGTCGCTGACGTTCCAGTCGTACTTGGCATAAGCGAGATAGTCAGTGCGCTGCGCGTCGCTGTAATAGTTGCGGTAGTTCGATCCCGCCGCCTTGTACGCGCCGCTGGCGAGGTAGGTCTGCTCGCCGGCGAAATCGGGGTAGAAGAACGGGCGCGTGTACGGCGCGGTCGCGCGGTTGGCGACGGTGATGACGGTCGCGTCCTCGTTGGGCTCGGTCTTGTCCGAGTACGCCGCGTAGAGCGTCAGCTTGCCGGTGGCGTCGTCGTGGACGAACTTGCCGTTCGCCTGATAGCCGCCCTGGTGGCCGTTGAAGTCGAACGCGCGCGCGTCCTGCCGGACCCCCGACAGGTAGAACGCATTGCCTTGGCCGAACTCGCCCGAATCGACGCGGACGAAGGTGCGGAAGGCGTCGTAGCTGCCGACGGTCTGCGCGACCTGGCCGCCGCGCTGCTTGAGCGGGTCGCTGGTGAAGGTGTCGATCGTGCCGCCGAGGTTCGACGTCGAGGCGGTGCCCAGGTCGCCCGCGCCGCTCGCCAGCGTCACCCGGCCGACGTTCTCGCTGATCACCGCGCGCTGCGGCGACAGGCCGTTGTAGTTGCCGTACTGCTGGTCGCCGAGCGGCACGCCGTCGAGCGTGTAGCCGAGCTGCTGCGCATTGAAGCCGTGGATGAACAGCGAGATGTTCTGCTCGTTGTTGCCCCACGGATCGGCGGTCAGATAGGTGACGCCGGGCAGCGTCTGGATCGCCCGCAGCGGACTGACGCCGGGAAGGATCTTCTGGATCTGGATATCGTCGACCGTCGCCACCGCCCGGGTCCGGTGCGAGGTGACGACGATCTCGCCGATATCGGCACCCGAGTCGGCCTCGACGGTGGCAGGGGCCGCGGGCACCGCCGCGGCGGCATGGCTGCCGGCGAGCAGCGTCGTCGACGCCAATAGAGCAAGTCTGGTTCGCAGCAGCATCGTCATATCCCCATCCCGAAACCGCGGCGATACGGGCGGGCGGAGACAGGTGCGTGACGGTCACGCGCTATTTTCGTGACGCTGACGATGAACACGTGTTGGACCACGCAGCTTCGCCAAACGCTTGCGGTGTGCCCGCCGGTGGTTGGCGGAACTTCATCGCGGTGGCATAGCCGGGCAAAACCTTGGGAGCCAGTGCCATGCCGATACCCGAATTGTTCGACTTGACCGGCCAGACCGCGCTGATCACCGGCTCGTCGCGCGGGATCGGCAAGGCGATCGCGCATCGTATGGCCGAGCACGGCGCGAACGTCGTCGTCTCGTCGCGCAAGCTGGACGTCTGCGAGGCGGCGGTGGCCGAGATCAACGCCGCCGTCGGGCGCGAGGCGGCGGTGGCGATCCCGGCGAACATCGCGTCGAAGGAGGCTCTGCAGGCGCTCGTCGACGGCACGATCGCGCGCTTCGGCCGGATCGACACGCTCGTCTGCAACGCCGCGTCGAATCCGTACTTCGGGCCGCAGGCGGGGATCAGCGACGATCAGTTCGGCAAGATCCTGCAGAACAACATCGTGTCGAACCACTGGCTGATCGCGATGGTCGCGCCGGCGATGGTCGCGCGCAAGGCGGGATCGATCACGATCATCTCGTCGATCGGCGGGCTCAAGGGATCGACCGTGATCGGGGCCTATTGCATTTCGAAGGCCGCCGACATGCAGCTCGCACGCAACCTCGCCGCCGAGTACGGGCCGGCGAACGTCCGCGTCAACGCGATCTGCCCGGGGCTGATCAAGACCGATTTCGCCAAGGCGCTGTGGGACGACCCGGCGATCCTCGAACAGTCGACGCGCGGCGCGCCGCTCCGCCGTATCGGCGTCCCCGACGAGATCGCCGGCATGGCGGTGTTCCTCGCGGGCAAGGCGGGCGGCTTCACCACCGGGCAGAGCTTCGTCATCGATGGCGGCGCGACGATCGTCTGAGCTACAGGAGCATTCCCTGCGCTGCGGCGGGGAGCGCGGGTGCCGCTGGTCCCTGCCGCCGGGTGATCTCGGTCCGTGCGGAGAAACGGACATCCTCGTCGCGGTCGGCGGCAAAACTCGCAAGGTCGGCGTCGGTCAGCTCGACCCAGCCCTTGCCGCGGTGCGGCCCCGCGGGCACCCGCGGCAACAGCCCGGGCTCGGCGCTCCAGGCGATCAGCTGCTCGACGCTGGCGACGCCGAGCATGTCGCGCAGGTGGTATGCGGTGACATACGCGTCGGGCCCGGCGCGGTGGACCGGCAGGCCGAGGTCACGGTCGAGCCCCGCCGGCATCCGCCAGTAGCGCAGCACCTGGTTCGAAAACGACGGCGATCCCGGCCAGACGCGCAGCGCGCATTTCCACGTGCAGATCCACGGCAGCCCGCCAGTCAGGGCCGGGGTGCACCACTTGCCTTCGAAACTCGCGCGGTGCGCGGCGAGCGCGACATGGCCGCCGCGCAGGATCGCCGGCGCGGCGTCGCGAAACGCGGGCGCGTTCGTGACATCGCTGTCGATGATGTGATGGACCGCGGCGGTGACCGGCGGAATGCTCCGCCCGGGGTGGGTCAGGAAGCTGCCGCGCTCCGCCGTGACCTGCCAGACGCCGTCGGCGTCCTGCGCGACGTCCTGCCAGCCGATCTCGCATACGCCATGCGCCGACGGCTGCCCGCCGGTGGTTTCAAGATCGATGACGCGGACAGTCGGCATCCACCCGATATGGGTCAGGACTCGTGCAAATAGAAGCGGTTGGTTGCGTTCAGCGCATCGTCGAGTTCGTAGACGATCGGCCGCCCGGTCGGAATCTCGAGGCCGGCGATGTCGGCGTCGCTGATCCCCGACAGATGCTTGACCAAAGCCCGCAGTGAATTGCCGTGCGCGGCGACGACGACGCGCTGCCCGGCGCGCAGTTCGGGGGCGATCGCGCTGTCCCAATACGGCAGGACGCGCGCGATCGTGTCCTTGAGGCTCTCGGTCGCGGGGACGGCGATGCCGGCGTAGCGGCGGTCGCCCGACAGGTCGAACGGCGATCCGGCCTCGAGCGGCGGCGGCGGGATATCGAATGACCGGCGCCATTCGAGCACCTGCGCCTCGCCGTGCTTCGCCGTCGTCTCGGCCTTGTCGAGCCCGGTCAGACCGCCATAGTGCCGCTCGTTCAGCCGCCAGTCCTTGACCACCGGCAGCCACAGCCGGTCCATCGCCTCGAGCATCAGGTTCGCGGTCTTGATCGCGCGGCTCTGGACGCTGGTGAACACCCGGTCGAAATCATAGCCGCGGTCGCGGAGCATCGTCCCCGCCGCCGTGGCTTCGTCGATCCCGCGATCGGTCAGCGGCACGTCCCACCAGCCGGTGAAGCGATTCTCAAGATTCCACGCCGACTGGCCGTGGCGGATCAGGACGAGCGTGGGCATTGTTTTCCTTGGGGCTTACAGGTCCAGGTGGAGGAAGGTCAGGAACGGGTCGGCGCCATAGTCGCCATAGGTCTCCCCGTCGACGAAGCCATAGCCGCGATATAGCGCGAGCGGCGCGGCGAACGCTTGCCCCGACCCGGTCTCGAGGCTCAGTCGACGCCAGCCACGCGTCCGGGCGACCGCGACGAGGTGATCGAGCAGCCGGCGCGCGACCCCGCGCCCGCGCCACGCCATGACGGTACGCATTGACTTCACCTCGCCCACCCCGCCGCCGAGGTCGCGCAACGCGGCGCACCCGGCGAGCACGTCGCCGTCCCACGCGGTGAAGAAGCTGACGTCGGGCGCGCGCAGCGTCGCGAGGTCGAGCGTGTAGACGCTCTCGGGGGGCGACACGCTGCGCATGTCGGCATGGTGCTCGGTCAGCAGCGCGACGACGTCGGCATGGTCGAGGTCGTCGGCGACGACGCGCAGGCCAGCGACGTCCGCCGACGTCACAGGTCGAGATGCATGAAGTGGAGGAACGGGTCGGGGCGATAGTCGCCGAACATCTCGCCGTCCTTGAAGCCGAAGCTGCGATATAGCGCGAGCGCGGGCGCGAAGACCGGTCCCGAGCCGGTCTCGAGGCCGAGGCGGATGTAGCCGCGATCGCGCGCGACGCCGATGATGTGGGTCAGCAGCTGGCGGGCGACGCCCCTGCGGAGATGTTCGGGCGCGGTCCGCTGCGACTTGATCTCGCCGTGGCCCGAATCGATCTCGCGCAGCGCGGCGCAGCCCATCAGCGACTGGCCGTCCCACACCGTCCACCACGCGATCTCCGGCGTGCGCAGGCTGTCGAGGTCGAGCGAATGGCGGCTCGGCTCGGGCGAGTGCGCGCGCATCTCGCGCATGTGATAACCGATAAGGTCGGCAACTTCGGGCCCGGTCAGGTCATCGTCGACGGTCTGCATCATCGCGGGTTAGCGCAGCCGGTCGATGACCTCAAGCAGCGCGGCCAGGCAGTCGCGACCCAAAGTCATCGACCGTTCGGGTGACCAGCCGGCGCGCGGGTCGGGGTTCTCGGCGGCATCCTTGAACGGCATTTCGAGCGTCATCGCGAGGCAGCCGAAGCGGTTGGCGAGCTGGTTGGTGCTCATCGTCAAATTGGCCTTGCCGGGTGCCGAGGGCGGGTAGCCAACGCGCGTCTGGAAGTCGGGCGAGACGCGCGCGAGGGTCGCCTTATAGTCGGCGAGCAACCGCAGCTGACGGTCGGTGATCCTGGGGATGCCCTCGAAGCCGGCGATGAAATTATGCGGCAGCGATTCGTCGCCGTGCACATCCATCGAGAAATCGACCCCGGTCGCGTCCATCGCCGCCAGCGTGTGCACCACCTCGGGCGAGCGATCGAGGCTCGGCCCGGCCCATTCGCGGTTGAGGTTCGCGCCCGCGGCATTGGTCCGCAGATGCCCGCGCCGCGACCCGTCGGGATTCATGTTCGGGACGACGTGGAAACTCGCCTTGGCCCGGAGCGCGGTCGCCACCGGGTCGGCCGGATCGATCAGCCGGTCGAGCACGCCTTCGATCCACCATTCGGCCATCGCTTCGCCCGGATGCTGGCGCGCGTAGAGCCAGACCTGCAGCGGCCCGCCGGCAATATCGACGCAGTCGAGGTCCTGCCCATCGAGCGTCTGCCCGAGAACGCGCGTCGACACGCCCGGCGCGGCGGCGACGCGGGCGATCAAGTCGTGGTGCCGTTCGACCGAGTATGGCGCGAAATAGGCGATCCAGATGCTGTCGGCGGCCGGCGTCACTTCGATCGTCAGGATGCCGTCGGTGTAACTGGTCTCGGTCCGCGTCCACGTCTGGCGATCGGTCGAAACGACCGCGCGGTAACCGGGCCAGCCGCCGGGGTAGGCCGACCCGGCGCAGTTGGTGATCCGCAACCGACACGCCTCGCCACGCACGCCGCTCAGGCGGAAATGGAACCACTGGTAGAAGTCGCTGTGCGCGTCCTTGCGGATCGCGAGGTCGATCGCCTGCGGCCCGTCGCAGCGCAGCACTTCGATATTGCCGCTGTCGAACGCGGCGGACACGGTGACGGTCAAGCGGCGTCCTCTACTTGAGCGGGTAGTGCTGGGTCGCGCCCGACTGGCCGGGGAAGCCGTCGAGCAGGGCATGCGCCATCGCCGGGACCGCGCGCGACAACGACGCCTGCGGCGCGCGGGTGTCGATCGCCGCCTGCGCACTGCCCTCCCAGATCAACGCCTCGTCGGCGCGGCGCTTGATCTGCAGCCGGATCGCGTCGACCTCGATCGCGTTCTGGCTGCCGTGCCCGACCGGGAAGGCGACGCCGCCGCCGAGGCCGACCCCGCCGCCGCGCCCGCCCGAGAAGCCCCCGCCGCCGATGCCGATCGAGAACGGCGACGGTTTCCGCGGCCCGACCGCGACGTTTTGCGTGACCGTCAGCGTGCCGAGGTACGCTGGCCCGCTTTCGACCGGCGCCGGGGTGAAGCCCTGGGCGCGGAGTTCGTTAGCGACGGCGTCGGCATAGCTGCGATATTCGAGGCTGAACGATGCCTTGGGATCGAGCGGCACGAGCGCGATCGTCCCGCGCGTCACCGGCGCGCCGAGGTGGAAGCGCTTCACGTCGATGCCGCCGTTAGACGTTGCGCAGCCGGCGACGGCGAGCAGGGCGACGACGGAGAAGCGGCGGAACTGGCTGATCATCGAGCGAAAACCTTTGGCGAACCTTGTCGAGCCGTATCAACGCGTCATAAGCCGACTTCGACGCATATCCCTTGTTCGACCCCGGAGTAGTCAATGCCCGACGCCACCGCAACGACCGGTACCGTCCTCGTCACCGGGGGCGCGGGATATATCGGCAGCCATGCGGTGCTCGCGCTGGTCGACGCCGGGCGTAAGGTGGCGGTGATCGACACGCTGGCGACGGGCTTCCGCTGGGCGGTGCCCGAGGGCGTGCCCTTCTACCACGGCGATGTCGCCGACCCCGACCTGATCGACCGCATCGTCGCCGAGCAGGGCGTCACCGCGATCATGCACTTCGCCGGTTCGCTGCTGGTGCCCGAATCGGTGGTCAAGCCGCTCGATTATTACCGCAACAACGTCGTCGCCTCGCGCAGCCTCGTCGAATCGGCGGTGCGCAATGGGGTCAAACACTTCATCTTCTCGTCGACCGCGGCGGTCTACGGCACCCCCGAGGTCGTCCCCGTCGACGAGATGGCGCCGAAGTCGCCGATCAACCCGTACGGCAATTCGAAGCTGATGACCGAGATCATGCTCGCCGACGTCGCCCGCGCGCACCCGATCAACTATGGCGCGCTGCGCTACTTCAATGTCGCCGGAGCCGATCCGGCGGCGCGGAGCGGCCAGTCGACGCGCGGTGCGACCCACCTGATCCACGTCGCCGCCGAGGCCGCGCGCGGCCTGCGCAGCGAGGTCATGGTGTACGGCACCGACTACGACACCCCCGACGGCACCGGCGTGCGAGACTATATTCACGTCGCCGACCTCGCCGCCGCACACGTCGCCGCGCTGACCGCGCTCGAAGCCGCGCCTAACGACTCGTTCGCGCTCAACTGCGGGTACAGCCGCGGCTTCTCGGTGCTCGAGGTGCTCGACGCGGTCGACCGGGTGACCAACATCAAATTGAAGCGGACGATCGCCCCGCGCCGCGCCGGCGACCCGGCCACCCTCGTCGCCGCGACGACGCGGATCCACGAGCGGCTCGACTGGACGCCGCAATACGATCAGCTCGAGACGATCGTCGCGCACGCGCTCGAATGGGAGCGCCAGCTTGACTTGCGCGGGCTTCGTCCGTAGGGGCGGCGTTCATTTCGGCAGCCAGATTCGCTTGGAACCCCCCATGAAGGTCCGTAACTCGCTCAAGTCGCTCAAGGCGCGCGACCGCGATTGCCAGATCGTGCGGCGTCGCGGCCGGACCTACGTGATCAACAAGACCAACCGCCGCTTCAAGGCGCGCCAGGGCTGACCACGCCGACCGCCGTCGTCTGGGACGTCGGCCATGTCCTGTACGACTGGGACCCGCGTTACCTCTACCGAAAACTGATCCCGGATCCGGTCGAGCTCGACTGGTTCCTCGACCACGTCGTGACCAAGGCGTGGCATTTCCAGAGCGATGCCGGCCGCCCGATCGCGACGATGATCGCCGAGCTGTCGACGAAGTTCCCCAAATACGCCGATCTGATCGCCGCCTATTGGCCGCGCTGGCTCGAGACGATCCCCGGACCAATGCCGGGGATGCTCGACCTCGTCGCCGACCTCGACGCGCGCGGCGTCCCGCAGTTCGCAATCACCAATTTTGGCGCCGAATTCTGGGCGATGTTCTGCCCGACCGCGCGCGTTTTCGACCGGTTCCGCGGCATCGTCGTCTCGGGCGTCGAGAAAGTCGCCAAGCCCGACCCGGTGATCTATGCGCTGGCGCTCGCCCGCTTCGGCCTCGGCACGAACGAAGCCGTCTTTATCGACGACCGCGCCGACAACATCGCCGCCGCCGACCGCGCCGGGCTGATCGGCCACGTCTTCGTCGACGCCACGGACACGCGCGCGTGGCTGCACGGGTACCATTTGCTGTAACCCGCGCGGGGGCTATGACAGCGCGATGGATCAGATCGTCATTCGCGGCGGCAACCCGCTGTCGGGCCGCATTCACATCTCGGGAGCGAAGAACGCGGCGTTGACGCTGATGCCGTGCGCGCTGCTCCTCGACGAGCCGCTGACGCTGCGCAACCTGCCGCGCCTCGCCGACATCGACACCTTCGG
>CAXTPH010000028.1:0-9621 GCA_964245955.1 uncultured Sphingomonadaceae bacterium
AACGGGCTTCGGCGCGGCGGCGACCGCGACCGGCGGCCGCGCGGCGGGCGTTGCCGGGCGCGGCTTGGGCTTCGCCGCGACCGGCGCCGGCCCGCCGCCTGCCGGCTCGGCCCCGGTGATGAGGTCGTCGATGTCGATGCGGAACGCCTTGGCGCGGTCCTCGACCGACATCGCCGCGACCTGCTTCGCCGTCGGCAGCAGCAATTTGTCGCCGATCTCGATCGTAAACGGCTGCTTGAGGTGGTTCGCCGTGACGACGCGGCTCCACGACACGCCATAGGCGCGGGCGATGGCGATGCCGGTCTCGCCGTACTTCACCGTGTGGATGCGCCCGCCGGGCACCGCGACCGCGTCGGTCACGACCTTGTGCGCCTGCCACGGCGGCTTCGGCGCGGCGGCGACGACGGGCTGGGCAACCGGCGCGCGTGCCTCGGGGAAGGCCGGCGCGATCGTCCGCCCGCCGCAGGCCGACAGCAGCGCGACGACGACGAAGACTCCCGCCCGCCGCATCGTCAGTCGAGGCCCGCCATCGCGGCACGTACCGCGTCCATCGTCGGGTAATGCGTCATGTCGAGGTGGAGCGGGGTGACCGACACCCAGCCGCCGCGCACCGCCTCGAGGTCGGTGGCGTGCGCCGGCGTCTCCATTTCGCGGCCATAGCCGAACCAGAAATAGGGGAAGCCGCGCGGGTCGGTCCGGCTCACGATGTTGATGTTGCCATAATCGCGGAAGCCCTGGCTCGCGACGCGGACGCCCTTCGCCGTGCCGGCGGGGAAATTGACGTTCATCAACACGCCCGCGGGCCAGTCGACCCCGGTCAGCCGCCGGACGATGTCGGCCCCGTGCTTGATCGCCGGGGCGAAATCCTCGTTGCCGACGGTATAATCGCCCATCGCCTGGCTCAGCGCGACCGACCGGACCCCGGCGAGGCACCCCTCCATCGCCGCCGAGACGGTGCCCGAATAGGTCACGTCCTCGGCCATGTTCGGCCCGCGGTTGACCCCCGACAGCAGCAGGTCGGGGCGATGGTCCTTCATCACATGGCCGATCGCCATCATCACGCTGTCGGTCGGCGTGCCGCGCACCGCGAAGCGCTTGTCGCCCAGCTGCCGCAGGCGGATCGGCGCGGTCAGGGTCAGGCTGTGCCCGGTCCCCGACTGCTCCTCGGCGGGGGCGACGACCCAGACGTCGTCGGACAGTTCGCGCGCGATTGCTTCGAGCGCGACCAGCCCGGGAGCCTCGATGCCGTCGTCGTTGGTCAGGAGGATGCGCATTCTAAACTTTCTTCTTTGATCCTCCCCGGAACGGGGAGGGGGACCGCGTCTTCGCGGTGGAGGGGCGGTGCGGCAGGCTCGATCTTCGGGCCAGCTCGACCGCCCCTCCGCCATGCAAGAGCATGGTCCCCCTCCCCGCAAACGGGGAGGATTTAGCTTGGGCGAAGCTCGGTCACTCCCCCCATATACGGTGCCAGCACGTCGGGCACTGCGACCGAACCGTCGGCGCGCTGGTAATTCTCGATCACCGCCACCAGCGTCCGGCCGACCGCCAGCGCCGAGCCGTTGAGCGTGTGGACGAACGCCGTCCCCTTCTGCCTCTTGGTCTTGAAGCGCGCCTCCATCCGCCGCGCCTGGAAGTCGCCGCAGTCCGACACGCTCGAAATCTCGCGATACGCCCCCTGCCCCGGCAGCCACACCTCGAGGTCATAGGTCTTGCGCGCGGCGAACCCCATGTCGCCCGCGCACAGCAGCATCCGCCGGTACGGCAGGCCGAGCGCGTCGAGGATGCCCTCGGCGTGCGCGGTCATGCGTTCGTGCTCGGCGGCGGCAGCTTCCGCATCGGCGACGATCGCGACGAGCTCGACCTTGTCGAACTGGTGCTGGCGGATCAGGCCACGCGTGTCGCGCCCCGCCGACCCGGCCTCCGAGCGAAAGCACGGCGTCAGCGCGGTGAAGCGCAGCGGCAGGTCGCCCGCGTCGAGGATCTTCTCGCGGACGAGGTTGGTCAGCGACACTTCGGCGGTTGGGATCAGGTAGTGGGGGTTGTCGCCGGTGGTCTTGAACAGGTCGTCCTCGAACTTCGGCAGCTGCCCGGTGCCGAACAGCGCGTCGCCGCGGACGAGCAGCGGCGGCGCGACCTCGGTATAGCCGCCGGTCTCGACATGCCGGTCGATCATGAACTGCCCGAGCGCGCGGTGCAGCCGGGCGAGCGGCCCCTTGAGCACGGCGAAACGCGCGCCAGAGATCGCCGCGGCGGCATCGGGGTCGTAGCCGAATTTGAGCGCGAGGGTGTCGTGCTCCTTAGCGGGGAAGTCAAAGGTGGGGGGAGTGCCGCGAGTATGGACGACAACGTTGGCGGATTCGTCGAGGCCATCGGGGACGTCGGGGGCGGGGAGGTTGGGAAGGGAGGCTAACATCAGATTCCGCCGAGCTTCGGCGGTCGCGTACGTTATCAGCAAGCCCTCCTCGACCGCCGGTGCCACAGACTTCAGAAGTTCATCGACCCTCTTTAGGTCACCGCTAGCGCGCGCTTGACCAATCTCTTTTGCACGTGAATTCCGCCATCTATCGGCAACTTCGGTATTTTGCTGGTGCTGTCGTGCTTGACCATCGAGTTCGAGCACAACGTTCGAAGCGCTCTCCGCGCCCCGCCGCGCCAGTCCCGCGTCGAAGGCTGCCGGGTCGGCGCGGATGGCTTTGATGTCGTGCATGGCGCGACGGCTATGGCGGGCGGGCGGGCGGGAGGCAAGCGTCGGGGCGGCAATCTCCCCGTCATCCCCGCGCAGGCGGGGACCCATTTTCCAGAAGCCTCGCGGTATTCACGACGGCTGCCCGGGCAACGGCGTTTCGGCTCGACCGGTCGGGGTTATGAGTCCCCGCCTGCGCGGGGATGACGAATAGGGGACAAGATGAACCTCCCCGCGGAGCGGCGAGGATCAAGGATTGTCCCCGCCCCTTCCCCCGCGCTACTCATCCGAAATGATCGCCACCTGCCCCGCGTGCGGAAAACGGTATCGCTTGCCCGACGGCGCGGTGCCGTCCGGGGGGCGGAGCGTGCGCTGCGCCGCGTGCGGCCACGGCTGGACCGCCCTTCCCGAGCCGCCCGCGCCCGTGGTCCGCGAGCCGACGCTGCCGTTCGCTCCGCCGCCCACGGTCGCCGCCGCGCCCGTGCCGGTCCCCGACCGCGCCGCGACCCTCGACGAACCGCCGGCGACGATCGGCGCGTACCGCCAGCGCGCCCCCGACGCTGGCGATGCCGAGCGCGGCCCGCGCCGCTGGCGGTGGATCGTGCCGCTGCTGCTCGTCGTCGTCGCCATCGGCGGCGTCGCGGTCGTGGCGTTCGCGCCCGCCAACACCTTCGATCCGCCGCGCCTCGGCCTGCCCGACCCGGCGGGGCTCGGCATCCCGCCGCTTGACCTGTCGGCGGTCGACCCGCGCCGGATCGACCTGCCCAAGCTCGACCTGCCGCCGCTCGACCTGACACGGATCCCCTTTGTCGGCGCCCGGCTCGACGCCTTCGTCCACCCCGCCGCCGCGCCGCCGTCGCCCCTGACGATCACCGTCGCGGGCGAGCGCCGCCACTTGTCGAACGGCGGCGCGGTGCTCGTGCTCGCGGGGAAAATCCTCAACCCGACCGACTCCGCCCAGCCGGTGCCGGCGATCGAGGCGCGGCTGCTCGATCCGGCGGGCAAGGTCGCGCTGCGCTGGCGGATCCCGCCGCCGGTCGCCGTGCTGCCACCGCACCGCGACGCGCCGTTCGATTCGACCGCGGCGAACTATCCCGCCGCCGCCGAACGCCTCGACCTCGCCTTCGCGCGTCGATGACGACGGGGAGCATCATGGCGCAGGCCGAGGCGCTGGCGACCGCCGGGCGTGAGGCCGACGCACACGCGCTCGTCGCCGCCGCGGTCGTGCGCGGCGATGCGGAGGCACTGATGGCGACCGCGGCGTGGAAATTGTTCGGCGCCGACGGTCCGCGCGACCCGGCGGCGGCCAAGGCGCTGCTCGCCCGCGCCGCCGACGCCGGGCACCTCCCCGCGCTGACATTGCTCGCGCGGATCACCGGCAACAGCGCGTGCGGCCCCACCGACTGGGACGCGGCGGTCGCGCTGCTGACCCGCGCGGCGGCGACCGATCCGAAGTCGCAGGCCGAGCTTGACCTCGTCCGCGGCCTCGACCGCCCGCTGCCCGCCCCCGAACGCCTGTCCGCCGCGCCCGACGTCGTCCGCTTCGCCGGCCTGCTGACCGGCCCGGAGTGCGCCTGGCTGATCGCCGCCGCGACGCCGGCGATCGCGCCGTCGCTCGTCGTCGACCCGCGCACCGGGCGCGCGACCGCCGACCCGGTCCGCCGCGCCGGGGCGATGAGCTTCGGCCCCTTGGACGAGGACCTCGCCGTCCGCGCGATCGGGCTCCGCATCGCCGCCGCAAGCAACACGAGCATCGACGCGGTCGAGCCGCTCGCGGTCCTCCGCTACCAGCCCGGCGACGAATACCGCCCGCACCTCGACACGATCCCGGGACTCGCCAACCAGCGCGCGGTGACAGTGCTGACGTATCTCAACGACGGCTTCGACGGCGGCGCGACGGTGTTCAGCGAAACCGGGCTCAGCGTCGCCCCGCGGACGGGCGACGCGATCGTCTTCGCCACGCTCGACGCCGCCGGCCGCCCCGACCCCGCGAGCCGCCACGCTGGTGCCCCGGTGACGCGCGGCACGAAATATCTGTGTTCGCGCTGGATTCGATCGGCCGCGCATGACATCTGGAGCCAACCATAATGAGGGAGAGCGCGCCATGATGTTCGACTACAGCGACAAGACCAAGGGTCTCGTCGAGAAACTCCGCGGCTTCATGGACGAGCATATCTACCCCAACGAGGCGCGCTACGAGCACGAAGTCGGGCAGGGCGACCGCTGGAAGGTCCTCCCCGTCATCGAGGAACTCAAGCCGATCGCGCGCGAAGCCGGGCTGTGGAACCTGTTCCTCAACATCTCCGACCACGACACCGCCGAGTGGAAGGGCCCCGGCCTGACCAACCTCGAATACGCGCCGCTCGCCGAGGAGATGGGCCGCGCCGGCTGGTCGTCGGAGGTGTTCAACTGCTCGGCCCCCGACACCGGCAACATGGAGGTCCTCCGCACCTACGGCTCGGAGGCGCAGAAGGCGACGTGGCTCAAGCCGCTGATGGCGGGCGAGATCCGATCGGCGTTCCTGATGACCGAGCCCGCCGTCGCGTCGTCGGACGCGACCAACATCGAGACGTCGATCGTCCGCGACGGCGACGACTACGTCATCAACGGCCGCAAGTGGTGGTCGTCGGGCGTCGGCGACCCGCGCTGTGCGATCGCGATCGTCATGGGCAAGTCGGACACGAGCGCCGCGAGGCACCTGCAGCAGTCGCAGATCCTCGTGCCGCTCGACTCCCCCGGTATCGTGAAGGTCCGCGCCTTGAAGGTGTTCGGCTATGACGACGCGCCGCACGGGCATTACGAGGTGATCCTCGACAACGTCCGCGTGCCGGCGACGAACATCGTCCTGCGCGAGGGCGCGGGCTTCGAAATCGCGCAGGGGCGGCTCGGGCCGGGGCGCATCCACCATTGCATGCGCTCGATCGGCGCGGCCGAGCGCGCGCTCGAGAAGATGTGCAAGCGGCTGAAGTCGCGCGTCGCCTTCGGCAAGCCGATCGCCGAGCAGTCGGTGTGGCACGAGCGCATCGCCGACGCGCGCATCGCCATCGAGCAGGCGCGCCTGCTGACGCTCAAGGCGGCGTACATGATGGACACCGTCGG
The DNA here is from genome assembly GCA_964245955.1 of uncultured Sphingomonadaceae bacterium. GTDB lineage: Bacteria > Pseudomonadota > Alphaproteobacteria > Sphingomonadales > Sphingomonadaceae > Polymorphobacter_B. The sequence goes on from CAXTPH010000028.1 coordinate 5,783, forward strand.
CAACAAGGCGGCGAAGCGCGAGATCGCGATGATCAAGGTCGTCGCGCCGAACATGAGCTGCATGATCCACGACATGGCGATCCAGGCGCACGGCGGCGGCGGCGTCTGCCAGGATTATGGGCTGGCTTCGGGGTACGCCGGACAGCGGACTTTGCGGCTCGCGGACGGGCCGGACGAGGTCCATCGCGCGTCGATCGCGAAGGATGAGCTGCGGCGGTATAACTGAGACGGCGGCCCGCCGCCGCGACGGAACCGCCCCTTCGGCGGTTCCCGCGGTGGCGGGCCCTGCCGCGCGGCGGCCGGCGAGGCGTGCCGACCGCGGACGGCGCCGGGTGGCCAAGTCGCCGGCTGTCGGATCGACGCAACGTTGGCAAACCGACCTCATTCCGCCGCTTCAGCCATATTGGCGCGGAAAGTGTCGGAATACTTTACACTTCGATGGGGGCCGTGAGGCGACGAATCAGAAGATATTGTAAATTTTACGAAAACCCGAGCGGCACAAATCTGGCATGGATTTTGCTAATTTCCCCACGTTGCAATCAGAGGGGAGCAGCAATGAACACCAAACTCAACATCGCGACCGCCATCGTTCTGACCGCCGCCATTGTCGGCGCGAGTTCGGCAAACGCCGCGATCGTCTATGATAATTTCGACACGACGGTTGGACAGAACTTCACGGGAATAAGTGACTATTCGTACACTGCAGTATTCAAATCGAACATCAATCAGACGATCACCGGCATCGGTGCGCTGATCTCCGTACCGAGCGCCGGCGATTTCAAGTTCGTGATCTTCGATGTCGGGAATGGCGGCACCCCGAATTCAAGCGGTTCGCTGGCATTCGTCAACCAAACGCATTTCGCAGCCGACGCGACGTATAATTACAAGTATTCGGCACCATTCTCATTCGGGCTTGTCGCGAATGAATGGTATGCGGCCGGCGTGATCGGCGAACCATCGTCGGGTGCCAGCCTCAGTTTTCAGTTTTCGAATTACTCGAACGTCGGGCCGACGTTCACGGCTTATGCCAATAATAACATCAATTTCAACAATTACGCCAATCCGAGCCAGAATTTTGGCTTCGGTTGCTGCAACATCAATTATCAGCTGCTCTCCGGCACGGCCGCCGTGCCCGAGCCCGCGGCGTGGTCGCTGATGATCGGCGGCTTCGGCCTCGCCGGCGCGGCGCTGCGCCGTCGCCGGTCGCTGGCGGCGATCGCCTAGCGTCGTTTCCCCCCGGGCGAACGCCCGGGGGGAGCAACGGCGATCAGCCCCCGGCCACCGCCCACTCCGCGAGCACCGGCAGCACCGGCGCCATCTGCCGCGCATATTTCCGCCACTGGCCCGACCCGTCGAACAGCGGGCGGCGGACCTGGTGGGCGCTCGCGGTCTTGACCGGGCGGGCGCTCGCAGTCCGGGCGAAATCGCGCAAGGCGGGCGACCACGGCAGCCCGGCGAAGGCGCACAGCGCGCGCGTCGCGCCGTCGAAGTCGCGGACGAGATCCTCGTAGCCCAGCACGTGCGCGTCGAGCGGCAGCGTGGCGAGGCAGCGGCGGGTCAGCCGCATCACCGCGGCATAATGCTCGGCGGCGCGCGTCAGCGAGGTGAACTCGACCGTCACCGGCGAGTAGACGAAGCTGCGGCGGAAGCAGCTCCAGACGACATCGCGCGCGTCGCGCTGGACGACGACGACCTTGGCGTGCGGGAACAACCGCGCGATCAGCGGCAGCGCCGGGGCCTTGAACGGGTCCATGTCGACGAAGGTGGTGCCGGGCGCCCCGACTCCAACATCCACCCCGGCGGCGGCAACCCGCGCCCAATAGTCGGCGCGCAGCCGCGCCGCGTCGTCGTCGCTCAGATGCCCAAGCGCGGCGATCCCCTGCGCGGTCAGATACGGCGCAGCCGCGGCGAGCGTCGGCGCTTCCTCGAGCGTCGTCACGCCCGGCACGGTCGCCAAAACCTGTTCGGTCAGCGTCGTCCCCGACCGCGGATAGCCGAGCAGGAAGATGTGCCGCGCCGCCTCGCCCGGCACCGCCGGAGCCGGCCCAGCGAGCGCGCCGGGAGCGAGCCGCGCGACCGCGGCGTCGATCGCCTCGACATCGAGCCGCGCGACCGGTGGCGCGCCCGCCCCGCCGTGGCGGTCGGCGAAGCGCGCGTTCGCCTTGGCATAGGCGTCGAACGCGGCGTCGGTGCGGCCCATCGCGTCGAACGCGTCGCCGAGCAGGCCGAGCGCGACGATCGCATCGTCGGCGCTGATCCCCTTCTGCCCGACGAAACCGCGCAGCCGCTCGGCGGCGGCGGGCGCGCGGCCCTCGGCCAGGTCGCAGCGCGCGAGCGTCATCACCGTCATCGCATCGCCCGGCGCGATCGCCAGCGCGTGCGCGGCGTGGCCGCGCGCGGCGTCGACCTCGCCAAGCAGGAACTCCATCGCCGCCAGCCCCGCGAACCCCGGCGCGGTCGCCGGCGCGAGCTCGGCGACCCGGGCATAGGCCGCGCGTGCGTCGGCGAGCCGCCCGCTGGCATCGAGCGCGAGCGCACGGCCGAACCACGCCGCGACCAGCCCGTCGTCGAGCGCGATCGCGCGGTCGAACAGCGTGACCGCCTCGGCGAGCGCGCCCGAAAAGCGCAGCGCGTCGCCCGCCGTCGTCAGGATCGTCGCATCGCCGGGGGCGAGCGCGACCGCGCGCGCGTACAGCGCCTGCGCCGTCGGATGGTCGCCCGCCTGCTGCCGCCAATACGCCTGGAAACACAGCCGCGTCGCCTCGGCGGCGGCGTCCGCACTCTGCACCGTACGCCCGAGGACCGACGCCACCATGATCACGCACCCCACGATTATCAGCGGCGTCAACGACTCGAGCGGCGAAAATCCCCCGCGACTCGCCGCCGCAGTGCCCCGCCTCGTCGAAACGCGGGCCCGGGTGGCGCGGCGATCGCGGCTTGGCGGTCGCGGCGAAACCCCGCACAGTCGCGCGCGCAACGACCGAAGGCCCGCGCCGCATGACCGACCCCCGCACCCCCGTCCTCGTCGGCGTCGCGCAGGTCACCGACCGCGACAGCGCCCCCGCCGATGCAGGCTCGCCGCTCGACCTGCTCGCCCGGGTCGGCGCGGCGGCGCTGGCGGACTCGGGCGGCAGCGGCATCGCGCTCGATACGATCGCGGTGGTGCGGCTGTTCGCCGACTCGTCGCCCGCCTTCGCCTCGCCGTTCGGGCGCTACGCCAACCTGCCGAAGTCGCTGGCGAACCGCCTCGGCGCGACGCCGCGCACGTGCCTGTACGGCCCGGTCGGGGGCAACACGCCGCAGATGCTCGTCAATCTGATGGCCGAGCGGATCGCCAATGGGGAGGCCGACGCGGTGCTGCTCGCCGGGGTCGAGGCGCTGCGGACGCAGGCGCACGCGGTCAAGGCGGGGATCAAGCTCGATTGGTCCGACGATCCCGGCGGCGAACCCGACACCCTCGGCAAGGAAACCCCCCTCGTCAGCCGCCACGAGATGGCGCACGGCGTCGCGATGCCGGTCAACGTCTACCCGCTGTTCGAAAGCGCGGTCGCGGCGCGCTACGGCGACACTCCCCTCGCCCACCGCCAGCGGATCGGCGACCTGATGGCCGGCTTCACCCGCGTCGCCGCCGCCAACCCCTACGCCGCGCTGCCGGTCGAGCGGTCGGCGGACGAGTTGATCACCCCGACCGACACCAACCGCTACATCGCCTACCCGTACACCAAGTACCTGAATTCGAACATGTTTGTCGACCAGGCGGCCGCCGTGGTGATGATGTCGACCGCCGCCGCCGACGCGGCGCAAGTGCCCGAGGCGAAGCGCGTCTACCTCCACGGCGC
>CAXTPH010000028.1:9631-15270 GCA_964245955.1 uncultured Sphingomonadaceae bacterium
GCCGACACCCACGAGCACATCCTCGTCAGCGACCGCGTCGACCTCGCCGCGTCGCCGTCGATCCGCATCGGCGCGGCGCACGCGCTCGCCCACGCCGGGATCACCACCGCCGACCTAGGCCCGATCGAGCTCTATTCGTGCTTCCCCGTCGCGGTCGAGATCGCCGCCGACATGATCGGGCTCGCCCACGACGACCCGCGCGGGCTGACGCTGACCGGCGGCCTCCCCTATTTCGGCGGGCCGGGCAACAATTACAGCATGCACGGCATCGCCGAGATGGTCGCGCGCTGCCGGGCCGACCGCGACGCCTACGGGCTCGTCTTCGCCAACGGCGGCTACCTGACCAAGTCGAGCTTCGGTGTCTATTCGGGCCGCCCGACCGAAGGCGCGTGGAGCCGCACCGACCCCGCGACCTACCAGGCCGACATCGACGCCGAGCCCGGCCCCGGATTTACCGAGACCCCCGACGGCGGGGCGACGGTCGAGGCGTTCACCGTCGTCCATGACAAGGGCGTCCCCGCCTTCGCCATCATCGTCGGGCGGCAGGTCAGCGACAACCGCCGCTTCCTCGCGCAGGCGCACGACGGGCTCGCCGCGCTGATCGACACGCAAGTCGTCGGGCGGCGCTTCACCGTGACGAGCGGCTCGCCGGTCAACCGCGCGGTGTTCGACTGAGGCCGCCCGCAATGCCCGGCGCAGCGATCGACCCCGCGCTGATCGCGGCATGGCTCCACGCGCGGTCGCTCGCGCGCGGCCTGCCGCTGCCGGTGCCCGACCACGGCGGCTGGCGCGTCGACACCGCCTCCCCGGTCGAGACCGCGCGCCACGTCTTCGCCGCCCCCGGCCCCGGGCTGGTCGCGCTCGGCGCCGCGATCACCGCGCCGCGCGTCCTGATCAAGCTCGCCGGCACCCCGGAGGCGCTGCTCGCCGCGCTGCCGCCGCGCTGGCGGATCGACACCGTGTCGAGCGTCATGGCGGGCCCGGGCACGCCGCTCGTCGCGCCGCTGCCCGACGCCTATCGCATCGAGGTCGAGGCGAAGGACGCCGTCGTCCGGGTCTGCGCGGTGACCGCCGACGGCGTCGACGTCGCGAGCGGCCGCGCGGCGCGGCACGACGGCGTCTTCATCTACGACCAGATCGTCACCAGCACCGGCCACCGCCGCATCGGCCTCGGCCGCGCGGTGATGGCCGCGCTCGGCGCGCACCGCCGCGCGGGCGAGCGCGAACTCCTCACCGCCACCGCCGATGGGCAGGCGCTGTACACGACGCTGGGGTGGCGGGTGGTGTCGCCGTGGTCGACGGCCGCAGTAGTTTGCGATCAAACGCTGACCACTGCATGACGCGCAACCGTATAACAAACCCTTGAACTAGAATGCACTATAGACTGCGATAGGGTCGAGCGTGATGTCATTTTCGCTTTGCCCGATAAAGCTATCCTCAAGATTCTTCTGTGCTGATAGGAATACTCGTATAGCATCTTTTAGATTTATATCCTCTGGCTTTTCTCATTACTTTTGGCGATTGGTTCAGTTCTACCGACCTTTGTAATTACCCCGAGTATACTGAATTCTTTCTGCGTATACCTCGAGTATTTTTGGATAATAATGTTTTCCTTTTCTCTAAGACTCTCGCGCTTTAATGGCGCCATGACTGTTTTCGGCCCTACGCTTATCTCTATTTCAAATAAGTCTCGGTATCCGAATTTCAGTATTAGGCCCAGAGCATCACCAAACTTTTTGTCGATCTGCATGTGCGACGCGAGTGCGCCCGCACGAACTTGTCCGTCAGTCTTTGGTTTAGCGGGATCATTATTTGTGACGCGATACATAGCCTCACCAAGACGGTTAAAGTTTTCAAGCACCTCAGTTGACTCAATCAAGTCATTAAACGTAAGGCGGCCAGTTACCAATATATATTGCTTATCTTCGTCTACAATGAATGCGCCATTAATTTCATTTAACATACCGTCAGTTCGAAGCTTTTTCTTCGAACAGCGAATAGGCATAATCTTCCAAAAATCGTGACTCGGCGGAAGTCTTATCTTTTCGTAATATGTTTCCTAATATCAAACCACTTCCAACAGGACCTTTTTGCTGTTCAACAGACTCAATTATCTCTGACTCATTCTTGCTAACATATTCGGTGACCCCTTCGAATATTTGAGATGAGTGAGATTTAAGTTTTTCATAGTCGAGATATAAAAAGCTTTTAATCTTTGTCATGTCTTGTCCTGTATTTTTCATAATAGCGGTCTCGCGTCTTTTTGAACGAGTATGCAGAAACTCCCACTCCTAAGAGTGATACGACAATCGATATCGCTTCAAGCATGTGCATAAACCAAATCATCGGACAGACGCCGCTTCCGAAGATGACAAGTTAGCGACAGATTTATCGTAATAAACGGACAAGCTTAGCATCAGTGAAACGACCGACATGGCAACCGTAATATGAAGCAAAACGTCCTGCCTAACACGAACGTCATTCATTATCGTCATAGCTAGCATAATTGCATAGAGCGCTAGAAAAACAGTCGATATTCCCACTATCGCTATCTTCATTATTATGGATTGTCTTTGGCTCTTTATTATTTCATTTATGTTAGCGCTATGTAGTACTAGACCGAATGCCACAAGGTCCGCTGCAGATACAGGTTCCACACCATCCGAGAATATTGACCAAACAAATAACCGAGCGAAGACCGGTAACAACCCGATCAAGCAGGTCGAAACAAGCCAGCTTACTGCACGTTCGCCCATAGAGCCCTGCCCCACCTGAATGCTTGGGATAGTGGACAAACGCCCGATCGTCGAGTGCTGCTTCGCAGGCAAAGCGAGTGCAAGCCATCGAAAATCACACTCGTGTCAAGATTGGCTTGACGAATAGGATTTGCTTGTTCACCTAAAGTTCCGCACTTTGATGGAGCGGGTTCGATGTCCTACAATCCAACAACCGATACCAACCCCAACGGCACGGCGCTGTCCGCCGGCGAGCGCGCGACCCGTCACGACGGGTGGACGCTCGAGCGGCAGCAGCTGTTCATCGACCATCTCGCGGAGCACGGGCGCGTGACCGAGGCGGCGGAGGCGGCGGGGATGTCGGTGCAGTCGGCGTACAAGCTACGCGCGCGCGTCAAGGGCTTCGCCTTCGGCTGGCGCGCGGCGATGACGCTCGCCTACGACCGGCTGCGCGAGATCGCGCTCGACCGCGCGAGCAACGGCGTGCGGATCCCGCGCTACCACGACGGCAAGGTCGCCGGCGTCACGGTGCGCCATAGCGACCGCCTGCTGCTCGGGCTGCTCGCCCACCTCAAGCCCGTCGGCGAGATCAACTTTGCCAGCGGCCACCGCGATGCCGCGATCGAGCCGGCGGCGATGTGGGCGGCGGCGGTCGATGCCTATGCCAAGGCGTACGAGGACGGCGGCGACCCGGTCGCCCCGACCTTCGACGGCGTCGAGATCAAGCCGGTCATGACCCGCGCCGAGTTCCTCGCCGCGATCGCGCCGTGGCGCGACCTCGACAAGGACAAGAGCGACGATGCGGGCCCGGACGCGATCGCCGAAGAGGACGCCGGAGGGCACGATTTCGCGGGTGCCGGCCCGCGGGAGGAAACGTCGCGGGGATCGCCTTTGGTATCGCCTTTGTAGAACCGGCGGGGTCGGGCCGGCCTACGGCTGGCCCTGCCCGCCGCCCGCGCCGAGCACGTTGCCGGTGGTGTAGCTGCCGTCGTCCTCGGCGGCGCGGACGAACAGCCCGGCGATCTCGGCGGGCATGCCGGGGCGGCCGGCCGGGGTCTGGCCGCCGAACTTGACCTGCTTTTCGGGCTGGGCGCCGCCCGAGATCTGGAGCGGGGTCCAGAACGGGCCGGGCGCGATGCCGACGACGCGGATGCCCTTGGGCGCGAGCTGCTTCGCCAGGCTCTTGACGTAGTTCATCGTCGCCGCCTTGGTCTGGGCATAGTCGTACAGGTCTTCCGACGGGTCGTACGCCTGCTCCGACGTCGTGCCGATGATCACCGCGCCGGGCGGCAGGTGGGGGAGCGCCGCCTTGATGATGTGGAAGGGGGCATAGATGTTGGTCTTCATCGTCGCGTCGAACGCCTCGTCGGTGATGTCGAGGATCGACTTCTGCGACTGCTGCCGCCCGGCGTTGTTGACGACGATGTCGAGCCCGCCGAGGCCCTTGATCGCGCTGTCGACGAGCTTGCGGCAGAAGGCGGCGTCGCGCAGGTCGCCGGGGATGGCGACGCCCTTGCGGCCCTCGCGGCGGATCAGGTCGATCACCTCGCGCGCGTCGGATTCCTCGGCGGGCAGGTAGTTGATCGCGACGTCGGCGCCTTCGCGGGCGAAGGCGATCGCGGCGGCGCGGCCGATGCCGCTGTCGCCGCCGGTGACGAGCGCCTTGCGCCCGGTCAGGCGGCCCGAGCCCTTGTAGCTCGTCTCGCCGCAGTCGGGGACCGGGTCCATCTTCGACTGGATGCCGGGGAACGGCTGGCGCTGTTCCTTGAACGGCGGCTTGGGGTATTTGGTGCGCGGGTCGCTGATCTTGGCCGGGCCGGCGGGGGCGCCCGGCTGCGCGCCGGTCTGCGCGGCGGCGGAACCGGCGGTCGCGAGCGCGGCGAGGCCAAGGCCGGCGGCGCCGACGACTTGCCGCCGCGACGGTCCGTTATCGTACGAATCCATGATGTTGCCTCTCGATCTGAAGATTGACCGGGCCAACCCGCTCGGTCGCAAAAGGTTCATCGCCTGCGACACATGTTGCGCCGCTGACAAGCCTCTGCTAATCGCCCGCTCCTACCGGCCGGGGGTCAGCCTCCGGACATGATGGTCGTGCGGCCATGGCGGAACTGGTAGACGCGCAACGTTGAGGTCGTTGTGGCCGAAAGGCCGTGGAAGTTCGAGTCTTCTTGGCCGCACCAACCAGTCAGCCGGTCCCGGCTAATCCCGGGCCGGGCGAGACGCGGCAAGACCTTGACCTGTCCGGTTGAACCATAGTCCGCTTCCTCGCAGAGAGGGGCGAGGACGCTCCTTCGGCGGTGCAGAGCATCTGATCTCCGCTGTCGACACCGTCTCGGAGACGTCATGGCCAAGAACAGCATCAGGGGAATCACCCGGCTCCGCGAGGCCGCAAGCCTCGGGCATCTCCAGAGCATCATCGCCAACCTCGACGAGGGCGTCGTCCTGCTTGCGCCGGACGAAACGATTCTGTGGGCGAACGATGCGGCGCTGGCGATGCACGGCGCGCGGACGCTCGGCGATCTCGGCGAAAACGTCAGCGACTTCCGCCAGCGATATGTTCTCAGCAAGCGCGGCCATGCAGCGCTGGCGCACGGGAAATATCCGATCGACCGCGCGATCGCGGGTGAGGCCTTTGCCGGGGTCACCGTCGAGGTCACGCGCGCCGGCAAGGTCGGGCCGGAGTGGGTGCACCAGATCCGCAGCCTCGTCCTGACCAACGACGAGCATCAGCCCGAATGCCTCGCGTTGATCATCCGCAACGATACCGCGCAGATGGTCGCCGAGCGCGATTTCGAACAGGCGTTCAACGCCAACCCGGCCCCGGCGCTGATCTGCCGGCTGAGCGACCTGCGCTTCCTCCGTGCCAACCAGGGCTTCCTCGAAATGACCGGCTTCGACGAAGAT
>CAXTPH010000029.1:0-15085 GCA_964245955.1 uncultured Sphingomonadaceae bacterium
TTCCGTGCCGATCTGTTCTACCGGCTGGCGGTGTTCCCGCTGGCGACGACCGCGCTCGCGGCGCGGCGGCGCGACATCGTCCCGATCGCGGCTGCGCTGTGGCTGCGGCAGGGGATAACGGCGTGGCCGACCGCGGCGGCGCTCGCGCGCCTCGTCGCGCATGATCGGCCGGGCAACGTCCGCGAGCTCGGCAACGTCCTCGCCCGCGCCGCGGTCCTCGCGACCGGCGACCGCATCGAGGCCGATGATATCGCCTTCGACCTCGCCCCGTCCGCACCGGTCGCCGCCTCGCTCGACGGCATGGTCCGCGAGCGCGAGTTCGCCGTCATCCGCTCGACCCTCGCCGACTGTGCCGGCCGCCGCGGCGAGACCGCGTCGCGGCTCGGCATCAGCGAGCGGACGCTGCGCTACAAGCTCGCGGCGATGTCGGCCGGGCGGCTGCCGGCGGCGGCTGGGATGATGCTGCAATGATCGGGCCGGCTGGCATCGACACGAGCAGCGTTCTCGCGCTACGGGCGCAGATCCTTGATCGCAACGCCGCGCTGTCGGGCAAGGCGGCGGCGCCGACGAAATCGGGGTTCGACAGCGCGATTACCGCGGCGCTGAGCGCGGTCAACGCGACCCAGGCCAAGGCCGGCGACGTCTCGGCAGCGTTCGAGCGCGGCGATACCGTCGACATCGCCAGCGTCATGCTTGCCCGCCAGAAGGCGTCGATTGCGTTCGAGGCGACGCTCCAGGTCCGCAACAAGCTTCTGTCGGCGTACCATGACGTGATGAGCATGCCGGTATGAGCGACCTCGCGGTCCGCGATGCCGGCACCATCACACCGTTCGCCGACATCCGCCTGCGCGGCCAGCGCTTGTTCGCGCAGCCGGCGGTGCGGCGATCGCTGCCGGCGCTGACCGTGCTGCTCGTGCTCGTTGTCGCCGGAGGGCTATGGCTCGCGTTGCGCTCGCCCGACTACCGCCCGGTGTTCGCGTCGCTCGGCGAGGCCGACAAGGCGGCGGTCCTCGCCGCGCTTCAGACAGCAAATTTCAAGGCGCACGTCGATGCCGACACCGGCGCGGTCGAGGTTCCGGCCGCCGACGTCGCGGCGGCGCGGATCATGCTCGCCGGGCAGGGGCTGCCGAAGGCGGCGGCAAGCGGGCTCGACGTCCTCGGCGCGATGCCGCTCGGCAGCAGCCGCGCGGTCGAGACGGCGCGGCTCAAATCGGCGGCGGAGAGCGAACTCGCCGCGAGCATCATGGCGATCGACGGGGTCGACCATGCGTCGGTCCACCTTGCGGCGGGCGAGCAATCGGTGTTCATCCGCGACACCGCCGCGCCGACCGCATCGGTCTTCGTCCGCCTCGCCGCCGGCCGCTCTCTGAGCGAGGCGCAGGTCCGCGCGATCGTCCATCTGATCGCCGCCTCGGTCGCCGGCCTGTCGCCCGACCGCGTCAGCGTCGTCGACCAGTCGGGGACGTTGCTCTCGGGCGACGCCAGCGGCGCGCTCGGCGACAGCTCGCGGCAGCTCGCGTATCAGACGAACGTCGAGGACGGGCTGCGCCGTCGCGTTGTCGCGCTGCTGACCCCGATCCTCGGCGCTGGCAACTTCTCGACCCAGGTCGCCGCCGACCTCGATTTCTCGGTCAGCGAGGCGACGCGCGAAAGCTTCGACAAGGACGGCGTGCTCCGCTCCGATCAGAACAGCAGCGCGACTGAGGCGGGCCAGCCGCCCGCGCGCGGCATCCCCGGGGCGCTGTCGAACACCGTTCCCCCTGCGGCACAGGCATCGTCGACCCCGCCCGCAGCGGTGCCGCCCGTCGCCCCGCCGGGGACGCACAGCGAAAGCGCGACCCGGGCGTTCGAAATCGGCAAGGCGGTGTCGGTCACGCGCGCGCCCGTCGGCGCGGTCCGGCGGCTGTCGGTCGCGGTCGTCGTCCGCGATACGACGCTCGGCAACGGCCGGGACCAGGCGGCGCAGGTCGCGCAGCTGACCGGCCTGGTCCGCAGCGCGGTGGGCTTCGATGCGCGCCGCGGCGACGTCGTCACCGTCGTCGGGCGCTCCTTCGCACCGACGCCAGCCGAGGTGGCGGCGAAGTGGTGGGAGTTGCCGCTGGTCGCGACGGGGGTAAAGGCGTGCGCGGCGTTGGTAGGGGTCGCCTTGTTCGTTTTCGGCGGTGTGCGGCCATTGGTGCGGCGGCCTCCGCCTGAGCCGCAGCGCTTCGAGGAAGTGGCGGAGACGATCGATCTATCACCGGTCGACTACACGCTGAAACTCGCGGAAACTCGGCAACTTGTCGGTGAAGACGTCGGTCGCGCCACCGCCGTCGTCCGCCAGATGCTTGCGGCGGACCCGGCATGATCCACGCGAACCTCACCGGCGCGCAGAAATGCGCGGTCCTGCTGCTGCTGCTCGATGAGCTCGAAGCAGCTGAATTGCTTCGGCAAATGGCAGCCGAGGAGGTCCGCGCCGTCGGCCACGCGATGCTCTCGGTTGCGGAAATCGAACCGCGGGCGATCGACACCGTGCTCGACGAGTTCCTCGCCGCGAGCCGGACAACCGCGGCGCTCGGCGGCGGCGGCACGCAGGTCCGCGCGGTGTTCGAACGCGCCCTTGGCCCACAGCGCGCGGTGGGTCTGCTCGGCGAGATGGGACCGCCGGTCACAAGACGCCCGTTTGCCGCCCTCGAATGGGTCGATGCAGCGACCATCGCGTTGATTTTGCAGAACGAACACCCGCAGGCGGCGGCGGTTGTCCTGGCGCACCTCGATCCGCAGCGCGCCTCTGACGTGCTGGCGGCGCTGCCCGAGGCGGTCCAGCCCGACCTGCTCTACCGGCTGGCCACGATGGGGCCGGTCAGTGGCGCGGTCGTCGCCAACCTCGATCGGGTCATCGAGACCCAGCTCGCGAAGGCCCCGCCGGCGGCGCCGTCGACGTCGGCGAGCGCGGGTCCCGACCTCGCCGCCAAGCTTCTCGCGATGGCGCCTGATCAGGCGAAGCTGTTGGCCGCGCTCCGTGATCTCGATCCGGCGATGACCGATTCGATTGCCGAGAGCCTGTTCGTCTTCGACGACCTGATCAAGATCGATGCGCGCGGAATGCAGGCGCTGGTCCGCGAAGTCGACCCTGAACAACTCGTCCTCGCCCTGAAAGCGGCGAACGAGCCGCTCCGGGCGCATGTCTATGCCGCGATGTCGGCGCGCGCGGCGGCGGGGGTCCAGGACGAACTGGCATCACTCGGCCCGACCAAGGTCGCCGAGGTCCGCGCCGCACAAGCCGGCATCGCCGCGGCCGTCCGCCGACTCGCCGACGCCGGCGCGCTGATGATGCCGGGGAGGGCCGACGGCTATGTCTAGCGTCGCCGCCGCGCCGCACGGGCTGGCGTCGCTGTACGCCGCGATGATCCCGCCGCCCCCTCCCGCCGAGCCGGTCGTCGATATCGAGGCGATCACCGACGAGGCCTATCAAGCGGGCTTTGCTGCCGGGGCCTCGCAGGCTGAAGCGGCCTTATTGCCGGAACGCGCCGCGATGGCTACGGCAACGAGCGCATTGATCGCGGCGACAACGGTCGATGCGGACGCGTTGCGCGGCGTGTTCATCGCGCTCGTCCGGTCGCTCGCCGAGGCCGTCGTGGCCTCCGAGCTTCGGCAGAACCCCGAGGTCGTGTCGCGGCTCGTAGACGTGGCCCTTGCCAGCGTCGCGACCCGCGAAGGCCTCGCCGTGCGCCTGCACCCCGACGACGTCCCCGCGCTTTCGCTCGATCTGCCTATCGTCGGCGACCCGACGTGTCCCCGAGGTTCGGTTCTAATTGATGCCCCGGAATTCGTCGTCCGCGACGGCCTCGATGTCCGTCTCGCTGTGTTGATCGAGACATTGTCATGACGGTCTCGCAGGTCCTTGCCGACTATGTTGCTAAGGCGAAGGTCGGGCAAATCCCCGCGCCGGTCATCGGCGGCCGCATCGTCGCCTACGATGGACAGACGATCGAGGCGTCGGGGGTCGACCTCGCCGTCGGGACGATCTGCGCGGTGGGTCCAGCGGCGATCGCGGCGGAGGTGATCGGCTTCCGCGACCGGCGTAGCCTGCTGATGGGGCTCGCAGCGCTCGGGTCGCTGCTGCCCGGCGGTGCGGTCGTGCCACTACGCGGCGAGGCGCGCGCGAGCGTTGGCCTCGACCTTCTTGGCCGCGTGATCGACGGGGCCGGCCGGCCGCTGGATGGCGGCGGGCCTTTGCCGGGGATGGAGAAAATCCCGCTCGAGCCGCCGGTGGGAAACCCATTGGCGAAGACCGGCGTCGTCGAGGTTCTGGATGTAGGCGTTCGCGTGATCAACGCGTTGCTGACGCTCGGGCGCGGCCAGCGGGTCGGCATCATGGCGGGCAGCGGGGTCGGCAAGTCGGTCCTGCTCGGTCAGATCGCGCGTTTTACCGCCGCCGATGTCGTCGTCGTCGCGCTGATCGGCGAGCGCGGACGCGAGATCGCCGACTTTCTCGCGCGGCAGGTCGGCGATGAAACGCGGGTGCGGACGGTCGTCGTCGCGGTCCCGGCCGATGACGCGCCCCTGCTGCGCGTCCGCGGGGTCATGCGCGCGCACGCGATCGCCGAATGGTTTCGCGGGCAGGGGCGCGATGTCGTACTGATCGTCGACAGCCTGACGCGCGTCGCACATGCCCAGCGCGAGATCGGCCTCGCACTCGGCGAGCCGGCAGGAGCGCGGGGGTATCCGCCCTCGGCGCTTGCGCTGTTGCCCCGGCTCGTCGAGCGCGCCGGTAACGATGCCGTCAGCGGCGGGTCGATCACCGCGATCTACACCGTGTTGGCCGATGGGGACGACATGAACGATCCGGTCGTCGATGCGGCGCGCGGCGTGCTCGACGGGCACATCGTCTTGTCGCGCGCGGTCGCCCAGAGCGGGATCTATCCTGCGATCGACGTTGCTTCCTCGATCAGCCGGGTTATGGCGGATATCGCGAGCGCCGGCCACCGCGCTGCGGCGGCGCGCTTCCGTCGCGCCCTGCGGCTCGTCGAGGACAACCGCGATCTCGTGCTGATGGGCGCCTATTCGCCGGGAGCCAACCTCGAGCTTGATGCGGCTATGGCGCGTCGCGAGGCAATGGACGCTTTCCGCGCCCAGACTCCGGACGAACGCGTCGATTTAACGGCTTCACTTGCGTTGCTCGAGACAGCGTTGTGACGACGCGGCGTGACCGTCTTGCCCGTCTGTTGGCGGTTCGCACCGTCCAAATGCAGCGAGCAGCGCACACGTTAGCCAGCGCCGCCGCCGCTGCGGCCGCCGCCGAAGCGACAGCCGTCCGGCTTCACGATTTGCGCGCCGAGTTTCGCGCGTATGCCGGATTTGCAGCGGGTTATGGGGTGAAGGCGGCGGCTGCGACGCGTGAGGCGCTGGTGACGGCCGAGGCGCGCCAGAGCGCTCGGCGCGCCGAGGCAGAGGCCCGACGCGTGGTGACCGAAGGACAGTTTCGGCATCGACGGGCGGCCGTCGATACGAGCGCGCGCGCGATCGAGCGCGCCGCATCCGGTACGCTCAACCGGGCGGAACCGGCATGATTGCGATCACGATCCCACCCGAATTGGGGCCGCCGGCGATGTTCACAGCCCCGGTGACAGGACTGCCGAGCGCCACGAAATTCGCGTTGCCGATGCAGCCATCGCTGCCGATGCCGGTCGAAGCGGTGCCGAAGCCCGGCGGTATGTTGCCAGATGAAGTCGCAGAAAAAGTGGTTGAGACGCCAGGGGCCGCGCAAATCAAACCCTCGTCCATGGAGCTTGCCGCGGAAATGCGAACGATCCGTGCGTTCGCAAAAGCCGAACCGAAGGTGTCGATTATAAGCGTCGATGGGGCCGCTGTCGCCAAATCGCACCGCGCTGCTCGACCTGCCGTTGCGACCGACAAGCAGGGGGTGTTCGACCCGGCCGTATCGGTCGTTGTCGTACCGGTCACACCGCCGCTGCCCCCGGCACAGATCAAGGCGACGGCGCATCATATGGCGGCAGGACCAGCGAAGACGGTAGCGGCTGATCGCGATCTACTGCCACTGATCTCTGTCATGGCGTCGTCGCCAGAGACCGGACATATCGCCGACATTGTGCGGCATAGCGAGCGGCCAACGACCGAGGCGGCTCCTCACGCTGGTGGCGTCGCCCAATTTCCGCCGGATCCGGTCCATCCCGAGGTGGTTCGAATTATTGCAAATCTCGCGGCTGCTCTTCCCCCACCGCCAGCGCAACCCATCGTCGTGCAACAGCATTGGTCGGATACACCCCTACTAGCGCCAGTCCCGCAGATCGAAGAGCCGCCGGCTGCTTCCTCATTGCCGACAATCGTTCGCGCCACCGCGACCATTCCGCCTCGATCGTATGCTGTCGATGCGTCGGCATTCCAATTGGCTCCGGGCGTCGGCTCGCGACAGCGTGATGACGCCGTCGGCCTCATGGTTCCGCCTCCGCTTCGAGATAGTTTGCAGCTGCTACCGCCCGCACCGTTGCCGGCGACCTCATATCGTCCCGAACCTTCGGCAAACTCGGCTCCGCGCGCAACCGAGACGACCGCTCCTTCGACCCCTTCGGCGAGCGTCGCCGTCGATACGCCGTCGCTCGGCGCAGTTGCAGCGCAAGTCACGCACCACGACCGGCACAACGGCGAAATGCTGCATGTGCATTTTGCCGTCGACCGGAGCGGGACGGCGGCGTTGATCACTGGGGCGAGCGACGATCTCGGCCGCGCGCTCGCGGCCACTGGCAGCCGGCTCGACGCCCTGACGGTCGAAGTCCGCGGTGGCGCGACGGCTGCCCTGTCGCATCGCACCGACCCCGGCGGCGGCGACGCCGGACGGAGCGGCGATGACGCCCGCCGGCAGGCGCCTGTGCCGCGACAAGCCGTTCCCCCTGCGCTCCGTCCGACGCCGACCAAGCCGGTCGAGCGCGACCGTTTCGCCTGAGGATCTTACGATGTCCGACGCTCCGCCAAAACCTGCCAAAGCCAAAAAGAGCCTTGCTGGCGTCTTCATGATCATCGCCGCTTTCGTCGGCGCGGCTGCCGGCGCCGGAGGCGCGATCGTGGCGATCGCGAAGCTGCAACCCGGGCTGCTCGGCGCCAAGGCCGCGTCGGCACCAGCGGCCGCCGCGGCGCAGCCCGTCGATTATGTCGAGCTCGACAACGCCTTCACGTCGAACCTCGCTGATACCGGACGCTATCTCCAACTCCGGATCGCAGTCTCGAACACGGGCGGACCGCCGGTAACTGCCGCGATTGCACAGCATAAACTGGCGATCGTGTCGGCGGTCCTCGCGGTGCTCGGTGAGGCGCGTGAGGCCGACGTTGCCGACCGCGCGGCCAAGGCGAAGCTGCGTGGGACGATCCGCGCTGCGATCAACGACGTGCTCGAACATAAGGCCCATGTCGCTGGGATTGATGAGGTCTTTTTCACGACGCTGGTGGTGCAGTGACGATGCAGTCGACTGCCAATCCGTCACCGCTGGTCCAGCCGTGGCGTTTTCCGCCGGCGGTCGATAGCGCGGCCGAGCTCCCACCGGTAATTGATCCGACGCGCTTCGCGGCGGTTCTCGGTGACAAACTCGCCGCCGTCACCGGGATGGCTGTTGCCGTTACCCTCGACGACGATGCGCCGCGCGCGGCAACTGCGACGGGTTTCGTCCGCGCTGATGGCATGCGCATCGCGCTGACCGTTCCAGAAGCGCTGGTCGGTGCGCTGGTCGGTGTCCGCTGCGGTGGCGCTTTCGTGCCCGCTTCGTCGGCGGGCGCGGGGGGTGCCTCGATCGCCGCCGAAATCGTTGCGGCCGTCCAATCGGCCGCCGATGTCGCATGGCCCGGCGGGCCAGGCTGGCAGGCGG
The DNA here is from genome assembly GCA_964245955.1 of uncultured Sphingomonadaceae bacterium. GTDB lineage: Bacteria > Pseudomonadota > Alphaproteobacteria > Sphingomonadales > Sphingomonadaceae > Polymorphobacter_B. Next base: position 7,857 of record CAXTPH010000029.1, read on the forward strand.
CAACGAGCAACGACGCAACCCCGGTCATCGCGCTCAGTCTGTCAGTTGGCGGTTACGATTTCGCGATGCCGTGCGCGCTCGCCCCCGCGCGTTGCGTCGCGGCGCCCGTCGATACAGCCGGCTGGGCGCACCAGTTGCGCGTTGCGCTCGAAGCGACCCCGTTCGCCGTCCGCGCGGTGCTCCACGACCGCATCCTGCCCCTGCGCGAGGCGCTTGCGATCCGAGTCGGTGACGTCTTGCCGATCGAGGCGCGACGCGACGTTTCGCTTCGGGTCGGCGAGCGCGCGCTCGCGCGGGGCACGATCACGCCCGAGGCCGACGGCCATCGCATCACGATCACCGCCGTCGGGGATCCGGGCATCGCGTCTGCAAATAAGGAGCTGCCATGAATGCGCTGACCCCCGGAGCCTTCGACCAGGTCGATGCGACATCGCTTGAACTCGGGCCGCTCGGTGCGGTCGAGGTGCGATTGCGCGTCGAGGTCGGCGCGGCGCGGCTGACGCTCGCCGCTCTCGCGCGGCTCGGTCCCGGCGCGACTTTCGCGCTCGACCGGCGCAGCGACGAGCGGATCGATATTCTGATCAACGACCGGCTGCTGGCCAAGGGCGAGGTGGTGACGATCGGCGATCGCTTCGGCGTCCGCATCCTCGATATCGTCGCGGCATGACGGCCGCCGACTACCTGTCGCGGCTCGCGGTTGTGCTGCCGCTCGTGCTCGCGGCGATGGGGGCGCTGTGGTACGCCGTCAAGCGAGGCTGGATCCGACCGGCAGGGCTTGGCTCGCCCCATCTTCGCGCGGTCGCGACACTCGGCCTGGGGCCCGGAGCACGTCTCGTCGTGGTCGAGTTCGATGGAAAACGCCTGCTGGTTGCGGCGTCGCGGGCGGGTGTCACCCTGCTCGACCATGCTGGCCGATGACCGCCGCCGACGGCCTCGCTGCGCTGGCAGGAACGAAGGGCGGTCTCGCGCTGCCGCTGCAGATTCTGTTGCTGATGACGGTGCTAACGGTCCTGCCGTCGATCCTGCTGATGATGACCGGCTTCATGCGGATCATCATCGTCCTGGCGATCCTGCGACAGGCGATCGGGCTCGGCCAGGCCCCGCCGAACCAGGTGCTCGTCGGTCTCGCGCTGTTCCTGACGCTGTTCGTGATGCAGCCGACGTTCACGCGGATCGAAACGCAGGCCTACGCGCCGTTCGCGGCGAGGTCGTTGTCGGCGGAGGTAGCGATCGAGCGCGGCGGCGTCGCGCTGCACGATTTCATGATGGCGCAGACCCGCGAGAAGGACCTGCGGCTGTTCGCCAATCTCAGCCATTCCGGATCGTTCGCCCGGCCCGCCGACGTGCCGATGACGATATTGTTGCCGGCGTTCGCCACGAGCGAGCTCAAGACCGCCTTCCAGATCGGATTTCTCATCTACCTCCCGTTCCTCGTCATCGACCTCGTCGTCGCGAGCATCCTGATGGCGCTCGGCATGATGATGGTGTCGCCGACGTTGATCTCGCTGCCGTTCAAGCTGCTGCTGTTCGTCATGGTCGATGGCTGGGCGCTGATGCTCGGGACGCTGGCCTCCTCCTTCGTCGCGGTGAAATGACATGGATACGGGTTTGGTGGTCGACGCACTGCGCGCGATGATGTGGGTGCTGGTGCAGCTCGTCGCGCCGGTGGTCCTGCCGGCGCTGATCACAGGCTTCGTCGTCGGTATGCTGCAGGCGGCGACCGGGATCAGCGAATCGACCTTGAGTTTTGTGCCCAAGCTCGTTGCGACGCTGGCGACGCTGGCGGTCGTCGGGTCGATGATGATCCGCGAGTTCGCCGATTTCACGCTCGAACTCTATGACCGCATTCCGGCGCTGTTGCGGTGATTGCCGCCTATCTCACTCACACCGAAGTCGAGGCAGGGCGACTGCTTTTCGCGAGTGTTCGCACGGCCGCTGCGCTGGCGTTGCTTCCGGGCATCGGCGCGATGCTCGTACCGCTTCGGATACGGATCGGCGTGAGTGGGGCAATCGGCGTCTTCGTCCTGTCGGCGATGCCGATTGCCGTCCCAGCCGACCTGTTCAGCGCGGCCGGCCTGTTTGGGGTCGCAGGCGAAGTCCTGATCGGGGCGATGGCGGGGGTCATGCTGCAGATTGCTTTCGCCGGCGCAGCGGTCGCCGGCGAAGTCATCGCGCAATCGATGGGCCTCGGCTTCGCGACGATCCTCGATCCCGGCGGCATGACGAGCCCTGTGATCGCGACGCTGCTCGGCCTTGTGAGCTGGCTCGTTTTTTTCGGACTGGACGGTCACCTGCGCCTGTTCGAGGTGCTGATCACGAGCTACCGGACGCTGCCGCCGGGGTGCGATCCGCTGCGGCTGGCCGGGCGCATCGCCGGCTTCGGCGGGCTTGCCTTTGCCTCGGGCCTGATGCTGGCGCTGCCGGTTGCGGCGTGTTTGCTGATGGTCAACCTGCTGCTCGCGATCGCCGCGCGCAGCGCGCCTCAGCTCAACCTCTTCGCGATCGGCTTTCCCGTGCTGATGACCGCCGGCATCGTCGCGTTGGCTTTGGCGATGCCGGCGATGACCGACGCCATTGCCGGCGCGATCGCGACCGCGCAGGACGGGCTTACGAGCGTGTTGCTTGGCTGACGCACCTGACAAGGATCAGAAGACCGAGGCTCCAACCGCGAAGCGTCGCCGCGAATCGGCGCAGAAGGGCGAGACGCTGCAGTCGCGCGAGCTCGGCACGGCGCTGGTCGTCGGCGTGGGGATAGCGTGGACCGCCGTCGGTGCGGGGGAGCTCGTGGCCACGTGCCGCCGGATCGTCCACGACGGGCTGATCCTCGCCGACCCGCTACGGCTCGATCCGCTCGGGCATGCGGCGGAGCTGCTGCACGGCCTCGTTCAACCCGTCGCTGTCTTCGTCGCGCTCGTGATCGCGGGCGCGGTCGCGGGACCGCTGCTGACGTCACCGCGTTTTACGACTGCCGCCGTTGCTTTTAAGCCGAGCCGCCTCAACCCCCTGGCCGGGCTCCAACGAATGTTCGGCCTCCTTGGCTTAACCGAGCTCGGCAAGGCGGGGCTCAAAGCGGGACTGATCTTTGGCGCTGGTGGGGCAATGATCGCCGCGCGACTTCCGGGGCTACTCGCGCTCGGTTCTACCGACCCTGGTATGGCGGCGCGCAGCATCGCGGGCGCGCTCACGACCCTGTTGATGACCGTCGGCGTCGCGCTCGGCCTGATCGCCGCGATCGATCTGCCGCTCCAACTGAACCGTCATCTCGCCAAGCTCCGCATGTCGAAGCACGAGATAAAACAGGAAAGCCGTGAGAGCGAGGGCTCGCCCGAGACGAAGATGGCGCAACGGCGAATGGCGCGGCAATCAGCCAAGCGCGCGCTCGCACCGGCCATGGCGACGGCTAGCGTCGTCGTGGTCAACCCCTTGCATTTCGCGGTCGCGCTGCGCTATGTCGCGGGTCAGGATGCGGCCCCGATCGTCGTGGCGAAGGGACGCGACGTTATCGCCGAAGCGATCCGCCAGTTGGCTGCCGACAACAAGGTGCCAGTGCTCCGCTATCCGCAGCTGACGCGAGCAATCTATTTCACCGCCACGGTTGGCCAGCCGATTCGTGATGAACTCTTCGGCGCGGTGGCAGCAGTTCTCGCGTTCGTCCTGTATCTCGATACGACCAACCGCAGCCAGCCCGACGTCGAGGTACCCGAGATGCTTCGCTACGACGAAACCGGTGCACCGCAGGCAAAGCCCTAATGCTTGCTATCGCGGCGACAATTATGGGCGACGGCACGGCATAGCTGGTTGAGACCACCTTCGATCAGCGCGGTTGGGGCCGCGCGGTCGAGCTCGGCGAACAGCGCCGCGAAGTCGACTTCGGCTACACGGTCGAGTTCGGGCTGCTTCTGGATTGCCTTGTCGTCCATTACGATCCCGGTGGTAATACTCACGCAACACGCACTGCTGCTGAATGAGTGAACCTGCGACGCCACCGCTAGTTCCCTGAACGGCATACAACATACTATTGATGGTAGTTGGGCGGGCGATCCGCTTAACGTTGCGGCGCGGCCCGGCGTTGGGCTATGGGCTGGGCCGCCACCCGCCTCAAGTCGAAAGTGAATGACCCGCCATGGCCGGTTACCAATACGCGTTTGTCATGAAGGGCCTGACCAAGGCCTATCCCGGCGGCAAGCCGGTGTTCAAGGACCTGTACCTGAGCTTCCTGCCCGGCGCGAAGATCGCGGTGATCGGGCCGAACGGCGCCGGCAAGTCGACGCTGATGAAGATCATCGCGCAGCAGGACAAGGATTTCCAGGGCGAAGCTTGGCCCGCCGAAGGGGTGCGCGTCGGCTATCTCGCGCAGGAACCGCACCTCGACCCGTCGAAGACCGTGCGCGAGAACGTGATGGACGGGGTCCGCGAGGTCGCCGACATGGTCGCGCGCTTCAACGCGGTCGCCGCCGAGATGGGCGAGCCGACCGACACCACCGATTTCGACGCGCTGATGGAGGAAATGGGCATCCTTCAGGAGAAGATCGACACGGTCGACGGCTGGACGCTCGATAACCAGCTCGAGATCGCGATGGACGCGCTCCGCTGCCCGCCGGGTGAATCGATGGTCGACAAATTGTCGGGCGGCGAGAAGCGCCGGGTCGCGCTGTGCAAGCTGCTCCTCGAAAAGCCCGACATCCTGCTGCTGGACGAGCCGACCAACCACCTCGACGCCGAGAGCGTCCAGTGGCTCGAGAAGCACCTCCAGGATTACGCCGGCTGCGTAATCCTCGTGACCCACGATCGCTACTTCCTCGACAATGTCGTCAAATGGGTGCTCGAACTCGACCGGGGCAAGGGCATCCCGTTCGAGGGCAATTACTCGGCGTGGCTCGAGGCCAAGGTCAAGCGGATGGCGCAGGAAAGCCGCGAGGATGAGAGCCGCGAGAAAGCGATCCGCGACGAGCTCCAGTGGATCCGCTCGAGCCCCAAGGCGCGCCAGACCAAGTCGAAGGCGCGCATCCAGGCGTTCGACGACCTCGTCGAGAAGCAGGCGAACCGCCGCCTTGGCTCGGCGCAGATCCTCATCCAGATCCCCGAGCGCCTCGGCAATACGGTGATCGAGGCGAAGAACATCACCAAGAGCTTCGGCGACCGGGTGCTTATCGACAACCTCAGCTTCAGCCTGCCGCCGGGCGGCATCGTCGGCGTCATCGGCCCGAATGGTGCTGGCAAGACGACCCTGTTCCGCATGATCACCGGGCAGGAGGCGCCCGACGAGGGCTCGATCCGCATCGGCGAGACGGTCAAGCTCGGTTACGTCGACCAGTCGCGCGATGCGCTCGATTCGGGCCACAACGTCTGGGAGGAAGTCTCGGGCGGGGCCGAGAAGTTCTACTTCGGCAAGAACGAGGTGCTGACCCGCGCCTATGTCGGCGCGTTCAACTTCAAGGGCGCCGACCAGCAGAAGAAGGTCGGCCAGCTGTCGGGCGGCGAGCGCAACCGGGTCCACATGGCGAAGATGCTCGTGCAGGGCGGCAACGTCCTGCTCCTCGACGAGCCGACCAACGACCTCGACGTCGAGACGCTGCGCGCGCTCGAGGAGGCGCTCGAATCATTCGCCGGCTGCGCTGTGGTCATCAGCCACGACCGCTTCTTCCTCGACCGGCTGGCGACGCACATCCTCGCCTTCGAGGGCGACAGCCACGTCGAATGGTTCGAGGGCAACTTCGAGGCATACGAAGCCGACAAGCATGCACGCATGGGCGACGCGGCGGACCGACCGACGAAGCTGACGTATAAGCGGCTGACGCGGTAGCGGTGTCCGCCGACTATTGTGCCGACCTTGTCCGCGACCGCGATCGCGACAGGTTCCTCGCGACCCTCTATGCCCCGGCGACCGTGCGACCGGCGCTGTTTGCACTCCACGCGCTCGACCTCGAACTCGCCGGGGTCGTCGCGACGACGACCGAGGCGATGCTCGGGGAGATCCGGCTCGCGTGGTGGCGCGAGGCGCTGACGCGGCTCGATACCGCACCGCCGCCGGCGCAGCCGGTGCTCGCGGCGCTGGCGGCGCACGCCCTGCCGCTGGGGGTGAAGGGCCAGGCGCTCGAGCCGCTCGAAGACGCGTTCCTGTCGCTGCTGATCGACGAGCGGCTCGCGGGGAAGGCACTCGACGACCACCTCGACCGGCGCGGGGGCACGTTGTTCGGGGCCTGCGCGACGGCGCTCGGGGTGGCGCAGTCTTCGGCGCGGGCTCTCGGACGGGCTCGGGCGCTCGGGCAGCTCGTCCGGCCCGGGATCAAGGCGCCGCCAGTCGATCCCGACGATGCCCGGCGGATCGCCGGCGCGGCGTTCCCGGCGCGGCTTGCCCCGGCGCTGCGGCCGCTCGCAGCGCTCGCCGGCTTCGCGGTCGCCGATGTTGCCCGGGCGCTTGGCGATCGCCGGGTTGGCATCCCGGGCGGCGCGGCGCGCCAGGCGCGGCTGCTGTGGCGGGTGGCGACGGGGCGCTGACAGGCGCAGCCGGCTGTGCCACACTCGTTCCGGGGTAGTCGGGGGCGATGATGGTTGTACCGAAGTGGTTGGCGGGGACGGTCGTCGCCGTACTGATGGTCTGCGCCGTGCTGCTCTGGCGCCAGAGCGCCCCGCACGCCGCGGCGCTGCATTTCTCTGCTCCCGCCTCGGCGCAGGTGGCCGACGCTGCCGGTACCGCCTCCGCCGTTCCGCTGATCGCCCCGGTGTCCGATGTCACCCCCGCCGACCGCGAGGCGAAGCGATTCTCGCGCTACGACAAGGACAAGGACGGCGCGATCACCCGCGACGAATATCTGGCGAACCGCAAGAAAGCCTTCGCGAAGCTCGACCTCGACCATGACGGGAAGCTCAGCTTCGCCGAATATTCGGTAAAGGCGATCGCCAAGTTCGACGCCGCCGACACCAAGCACGACGGCCGGCTAACCCCCGACGAATTCGCGACGACCGCGGTCAAGCGCAAGCCGCGAACCAAGGCGGTGTGTCCGCCGGGTGGCGCGGTGGCCGCCGCGCCCGAGGAGCCGGGCGAGGCGCAGTAGCTACGCCGCGTCGCGCTCCCGCTCGGGTTCGCCAAGCCACGCCGCGAGATCGGCCCGCGCCCGCGCCGCCATCGCCGGCTTGCGCGCGCTCTTGTGGACCGGCGGTTCCATCGGCGGGAATAGGCCGAAGTTCACGTTCATGGGCTGAAAGCTGTCGGCCGCCGCGCCCCCGGT
>CAXTPH010000030.1:0-15069 GCA_964245955.1 uncultured Sphingomonadaceae bacterium
GCGTCGTAGCGGCGGACGAGTGGGATCGCGAGCCCGGCGGCGGCAAGCGCAATCATGCCGGAGAAAATCACCCACAGGACGAGCGTCATTTAAATCCGATCGTTGAGAAGCGCGTCGGCGGCAGCGGCATCGGCCGGGCTGAGCGGGGTCGCCGCGGTCGGCGCCCGGTGGCGGAGGTACAACGCCAGCCCCGCCGCGCCAACCCCGACGAAGGCCAGCGGCGCGAACCACAGCAAGAACGTCGCCGGCTCGACGGGGGGTTTGAGCAGGACATAGCTGCCGTAGCGGTCGACGAGATACTGCACCGCCTGCTGGTCGCTCGCGCCGGCGACGAGGCGTTCGCGGACGATGACGCGCAGGTCGTGCGCGAGCGGCGCGTCGCTGTCGTCGATCGATTGGTTCTGACAGACGACGCAGCGGATGCCGGCGCTGATCGCCCGCGCGCGCGTCTCGAGTGCCGGATCCTTGAGCTGTTCCGACGGCAGCACGGCGAGGGCGGGCGTGGCGACAAGCAGCGCGACGAATGCGGCGGCGAACCTCATGCTTCGTTACGCAACCGGACGAGCATCGGCTTGAGCGTCTTTTCCCAGTCGTCGACGGTGATCGGGCCAATCTGCTTGTAGCGCACCCGCCCGCGGCCATCGACGACGAAGGTCTCGGGCACGCCGGTGACGCCAAGGTCGATCCCGGTCCGCGCGGTCGGGTCGCTGCCGATCCGGTGATAGGGGTTGCCCAGTCGGGCGAGCCACTCCTGCGCCTTATCCGGCGTGTCCTTCCAGTCGAGGCCGTACACCGGCACGCCTTCAGCGGCGATCTGTGTCAGCATGGGATGCTCCTGCGGGCACGACGCACACCATGATCCGAAGACGTTGAGCAGCTTCGGCTCGCCGCGCGCAATCGGTGAACCGAACGCCGCGGTGGCGAACCCGGGCGACGCCGCATCGAGGCCGGGCAGATCGAACTTCGGCAGCGGCTTGTCGATCAGGATCGACGGGATATGCGACGGGTCCTGCGTCAGGCCATAGCCGAAGAAAACGATCAGCCCGATGAACAGCGCGACGGGAACCGCGAACAGCAGCCGCTTCATGCCGTGGCCAACCGCCCGGTGAAGCCCGCCGACGCGCGCGCCGCGCCGAGCCGGAAGCGGCGATCGGCGAGCGAGGCGCAGCCGCCGAGCGCCATCAGCACCGCCCCGCTCCAGATCCAGCCGACGAGCGGATGATCGTAGAGCCGCACGACGATGCCACCGGTCTTGTCGGGCTCACCGACCGCGACATACGTGTTGCCGAACAGCCGCGCCTCGATGCCCGCCTCGGTGGTCTGCGATCGGCTGACAGGATAGAAGCGGCGCTCCGAACTCATCGCCCGGGCTACGCCGTCGCGCTTGAAATCGAAACTCGCGATCAGCGTCTCGTAGTTCGGGCCGGTCGCCTCGCGGATCGCGAGCAGGCGCACGTCTTCGCGCCCGATCGTCACCGTCTGGCCGGGGTGCATGACGAGGATCTTCGACGACTGCCACGCGGTCATCGCCGAAATCCCGGCGACGAGGACACCGAGCCCGGCGTGCGCGAGGACAAGGCCATAGGTCGAGGTCGGCGTCGTCCGCACCGAGCGGACGAAACCGCCGCCGATCCGCCAGCGACGGACCAGTACCGCCGCCGCCCCGACGACAAGCCAGACCGCGAGCGCCATTCCGCCGGCGGCAAGGACGTTGGTCCGCCCGAACACCGCGACCGCGATCACGAAGGCGATGCCGGTGACGATGAGGGGGACCGCTAGTCGCCGGACGACGTCGGCAAGCGCGTCGCGCTTCCACGTCAGCATCGGCCCGAAGACGACGAGGACGAGCAGCGGCGCCATGATCGGCACGAAGGTCAGTGCGTAATACGGCGGACCGACCGAGATCTTGTCGGTCGACACCGCCTCCATGATCACCGGATAGAAGGTGCCGAGAAAGACGACCGCGGTCGCCGCCATCAGGAACAGGTTGTTGAGCGTCAGCCCGGCCTCGCGGCTGACCCCGCTGAACAGCGCACCCGACTTCATCGCCGGCGCGCGCCACGCGAATAGCGCGAGTGCCGCGCCGGTCGAGCCGACGATGATCGCGAGGATGAAGATGCCGCGCTTCGGATCGACCGCGAACGAATGCACCGAAGTCAGGATGCCCGAGCGGACGAGGAAGGTGCCGATCAGCGACAAAGAAAAGGTCAGGATGCCGAGCAGGATCGTCCAGCTGACCAGCGCGCCGCGGCGTTCGAGCACAAGCGCCGAATGGAGCAGCGCGGTCCCCATCAGCCACGGCATCAGCGACGCGTTCTCGACCGGATCCCAGAACCACCAGCCGCCCCAGCCGAGTTCGTAATACGCCCAGAAACTGCCGAGCGCGATGCCGCACGTCAGGCACGTCCACGCCGCGAGCACCCAGGGCCGGACCCAGCGCGCCCAGGCGGCGTCGACCCGGCCCTCAATCAGCGCGGCAACGGCGAAGGCGAAGGCGACCGAAAAGCCGACGTAGCCGAGGTAGAGCAGCGGCGGATGGATGACGAGGCCGGGGTCCTGGAGCAGCGGATTGAGTTCGGCACCGTCGAGCGGGGCGGGCGACAGCCGGGCGAACGGGTTCGAGGTGAAGAGCAGGAAGACGATGAACGCGGTGCCGATCATCCCCTGGACCGACAGCACCCGCGCCTGGAAGGTCGTCCGCAGATTGTCGCCGAACAGCGCGATCGCTGCGCCGAAGACGCTGAGGATCAGGACCCAGAGCAGCATCGAGCCCTCGTGATTGCCCCACGTGCCGGCGAAGCGATAGACCAGCGGCTGGGTCGAATGCGTATGTTCGGCAACGACTTGCAGCGAGAAATCGGTGCGGACGAAAGCAAAGGCGAGCGCCGCGAACGCGGTAACGACGAACAGCGCCTGCAGCGTCGCCGCCGCGCGGCCAACCGCCATCAGCGCCGGATCGTTGCGCGACGCGCCGAGCATCGGCACGACCGATTGCGTCAACGCGAGCATCAACGCGAGAATGAGCGCGAAATGTCCGATCTCGCCCGCCATGCAACGCCCTTCACCGTGAGTATTGCCGCCATATTAGCGTTTCCGGCGGGCGATGGTAGGGGTGCGCCAACATGGTCGAGCATCTCACCAGTCCGTCGAACCCGACACTCAAGCGGCTGCGGTCGCTGCATGAGAAGAAGTTTCGCCGCGCCGAGGGGCGGTTCCTCGCCGAAGGGCTGCGTATCGTCACCGAGGCGCTCGAGGCCGGCATCGTCCCCGAAGTCCTTGTTTATGGGCAGGAATCGGCGCGACACCCGCTGGTCGAACGCCTCGTCGCAGCGACCGAGGGGGCCGGGGGCACCGCGGTCGAGACCAATGCCGATATGCTCGGCAAGCTGACCGGAAAAGACAATCCGCAGGCGGTGGTCGGCATGTTCCGGCAGAACCCGGTGCCGCTAGCCCGGCTCGATCGCTCCGCCGCGAGCATCTGGATTGTCTGTCAGTCGCTTAAGGACCCCGGCAATCTCGGCACGATCCTGCGGACCGGCGACGCGGTCGGCGCGGGCGGGGTGATCTTGCTCGACGATTCGTGTGATCCGTACAGTACCGAAGCGGTTCGCGCGTCGATGGGGGCGATCTTCACCCAGATCCTGACGATCACCGATGGACCGAGTTTTTTCAAATGGTTACGTAACGGATCGGGGGGTTTCGTCGCCGGCGCGGCGTTGACCGGAGCGGTCGATTATCGAACGGTCGCCTACCCTGCCCCGACCTTCGTCCTGATGGGCAACGAGCAGGCGGGCTTGCCCGAAGCCTATGCGAATCAATGCGATGCGCTGGTCAAACTGCCGATGCGGGGCAAGGCCGACAGCCTCAACGTCGCCGTCGCCGCCGCCGTCCTGCTCTACGAAGTCCTCGGTCAGCACGGCGCACGGCTTCCCGCACGGTTGCCGAACGGCGATTGAACGCCGATGATATCGCTTTGCACGGCCGCACCGGCGCCGGGCGGCGAACGAGGGACATCGACCATGACACGCATCGCCTATGAAGTCGTCGAGCACGACGGCGGCTGGACCTACAAGGTCGGCGACGTCTTCACCGAAACCTACCGGACGCACGAGGACGCGACGGCGGCGGCGAAGGCGGCTGCCGCCGAGCACGCGCTCGCCGGCGAGACCGAGGTGATCAGCTTCGAGGACGCCGACGGCCGCTGGCACGAGGAGACCGCCGACGGCGACGACCGCCCCGAGGTCGAGGTCAAGGATTCCTGAAGCGCGCGCGGGCCGGCCGATGCCGCGGCCTCGCAAACCCATCCGCCACCAGCAGATCGAGCTCGGTGGGCTGCGCGCGGTCAAGCACGGCGCGCCATGGGGTCCGGGCGACGTCTATTACGAGCTGATGGAGATGCGCTGGCGGACGTTCGTCGCGGTCGCCACCGGGGTCTTCCTGCTCGTCAACCTGCTGTTCGGCGCGGTTTATGCGGCGATGCCGGGCGCGATCGAGAACCTGCCGCCGGGCTCGCTCGCTTATGGTTTCTTCTTCTCGGTCGAAACCGTCGCGACGGTCGGCTACGGCAACATGGCGCCGAAGACGATTCCCGGTCATGCCGTTGCGGTCGTCGAGATCCTCACCGGGCTGTTCATGATCGCGACGCTGACCGGGCTGATCTTCCAGCGCTTCGCCCGGCCGCGCGACGGCATGATGTTCAGCGACAAGCTCGTCATCGCCGACGTCGGCAATCAGCGGCTGGCGATGATCCGTCTTGCCGGCACCCGCGCGCGGCCGCTCGCCGACGTCACCGCGCGGATCGGCCTGCTCGAGACGGTGACCCTGCCGACGGGCCGCGAATATCGCCGCAGCCGCGACCTGCCGCTGGTCAACGCGCAGAACGCGATGATGCTGCTCGCGTGGACGCTCGTCCATGTCATCGACGGCGACAGCCCATTGGCCGGCGTCATCGACGGCAACGAGCCGGTCCGGATCACCGTAACCGTCCGCGGACTCGACACCCTGCTTAGTAACCAGGTGTTCGCGAGCAAGATCTACACTCGCGAGGACCTCCTGCCCGGGCACGAGTTCGTCGACATCTTCGATTACGGCGAAGACGGCATGGTCCACCTCGACCTGACCCGCCTGCACGAGACGCGGCCGGTGACCGACCCGAGCGCCGCGGCTTCGCCGAACTAGGCGCGAAGGGTCGACCGCCGGGGGCCGCACGACCGCCGCGACGCTTTGTCCCGGTGCGCGCTGAACCTTTGCGCGGCTCGCGGGTTCGATCGGCTGAACCCGTGTGAAAGACCCGACATGAACGATGGAACCGAGCCCGGAGGCTTCAGCCGCCGGGCCTTCCTGACGACCGGATCGATCGCGGCGGCGGCGGTGCCCCTGGCGGCGCGCGCGAAAACAGGAGTGCCAACGATGGACCAGACCGCCGCGACGAAGGCAGAAATTGGCGTGCCGATCACCTTGCGCGTCAACGGCGGCGACCATCGCCTGACCATCGACCCGCGGACGACGCTGCTTGATACCCTGCGCGAGCGGCTCGGGTTGACCGGCGCGAAGAAGGGCTGCGATCAGGGCCAGTGCGGCGCCTGCACCGTCCATGTCGACGGTCGCGCGACCTTGGCGTGTCTGACGCTGGCGGTCGCTGCGCAGGGCAAGTCGGTGACGACGATCGAAGGCCTCGCGGCAGCCGATGGCACGCTCCATCCGATGCAGGCGGCGTTCGTCGACAATGATGCGTTCCAGTGCGGCTACTGCACCCCGGGTCAGATCATGTCGGCCGTCGCGGTGGTTCACGACGGCCACACCAAGGATGCGAATATGATCCGGGAGGCGATGTCGGGCAATTTGTGCCGTTGCGCCGCCTATCCGAATATCGTCGCGGCGATCGAGCAGGCGGCACCGAAGATGATGAGGGGCTGAGCCGATGCGTCCGTTCACCTATGCGATGGCGTCCGACGCGCCCGCGGCCGTCCGACAAGCGACCGTTCCCGCCGACGCCCATGTCCGCGCCCCGATCCAGTTGATGGGCGGCGGCACGACGCTGCTCGATCTGATGAAGCTCGATGTCATGCGGCCCGACGGCATCGTCGACATCACCGGGCTCGACACCGGGCATAGCGGCAACATCGAAGCGTCGCCGGCCGGACTGCGGCTCGGCGCGCTCGCGCGGATGAGCGACGCTGCCGAGGATCAGACGGTCGTCCGCGACTACCCGGTCATCGCCCAGTCGCTCGGCCTCGCCGCGAGCCAACAGTTGCGCAACATGGCCCGGCTCGGCGGCAATGCATTGCAGCGGACGCGGTGCAACTACTTCCGCGATCCGAGCTATGCGCAGTGCAACAAGCGCAACCCCGGGTCGGGCTGCGCCGCGATCGACGGCTTCAACCGGCTCCACGCCGTGCTTGGGGTCAGCGACGCATGTATCGCCAGCTACCCGGGCGACTTCGCACAGGCGCTGATCGCGCTCGATGCGACGGTCGAGGTGCTTGGGAGCAGCGGCGCGCGGTCGCTCCGCTTCGCCGACCTCCACCGCCTGCCGGGATCGACGCCGCATATCGAGACGAGCCTCGCGCCCGGCGAGCTGATCACCGCTTATGTCGTCCCGGCCGGGCCGTGGACGCGGCGGTCGGCGTACATCAAGGTCCGCGACCGCGACAGCTATGCCTTCGCCCTCGCCAGCGCGGCGGTGGCGCTCGACATGGACGGCGCAACGGTCCGGTCGGCGCGGATTGCGCTCGGCGGCGTCGCGACGGTGCCGTGGCGTGCGAAGGAAGCCGAAGCGATGCTGGCCGGCAAGCAGCTCGACGAGGCGCTCGCGACCAAGGCTGCCGAAGCCGCCTTCGCCCACGCCAAAACCCACGAACACAATGCCTATAAGGTCCCGCTCGGCAAGGCGACGCTCGTCCGCGCGTTGCTCACCGTGCAGGCGATGCCCGCGCCTGCGGCGCAAAACGGAAAGGTCTAGAAATGGCCGATTACACCGCTCCCGTGCCCGTCCCGGGCAAGAACATGGGTAAGGCCGACGCGCGTATCGAGGCGCGGGGGAAGGTCACCGGCGCGACGCGCTATGCGTCGGATTATCTGGTGGCGAATCCGGCATTCGCCTATCTCGTCACCAGCGGGGTCGCGCGCGGCAAGATCCGCCGCTTCGACTTGAGCGCGGCGCAGGCGATGCCCGGGGTGATCGAGATCGTCACCCACGAGAATGCGCCGAAGCGCGCCGACCCCGGCTTCTTCGCCGAAGGCGGGTATGCGACGACCGCGTTCGACCCGCTCGGCTCGGCCGAGGTCAAGTTCGCCGGGCAGATCATCGGCGTCGTCGTCGCCGAAACCTACGAGATCGCCCGCGACGCCGCGCACCGCATCGTCGTCGACTATGCCGACGCCAAGCCGGCGGCGAGCCTCGAGAGCCACGGCACCGAGACGGTCGACGCGGCGAAGGTCGCCAAGGGCTGGAAAGACAAGGAAGCCGGCAACTTCGCCAAGGCGTGGGACGCCGCCGCGGTCAAGGTCGAGGCGGGCTATACGACGCCGACGCAGCATCACAACCCGATCGAATTGTTCACCACGACCGCCGCCTGGACCGGCGACGAGCTGACGATCTACGAGCCGAGCCAGTTCGTCTGGGGCTTGAAGCACGGCGTCGCGACGCAGCTCGGCATCGATCCGGAGAAGGTCACGGTCGTCAATCCGTTCGTCGGCGGGGCGTTCGGGTCGAAGGGCATCATGACCCAGCGCACCGCGCTCGTCGCGGCGATCGCCAAGACGATCAAGCGTCCGGTCAAGCTCGTGCCGACGCGGACCCAGGGCTTTACCGTGTCGACCTTCCGCGCCGAGACGCGCCATGCGATCAAGCTCGGTGCCGACAAGAGCGGCAAGCTGACCGCGCTGAGCCACGACGGCTGGGAACTCTCCAGCCGGACCGACGACTATAAGGTCGGCGGCACCGAGGCGACGACGCAGATGTATGCGATCCCGAACGTCGCCTCGAAGGTCCGCATCGTCCGCGCCGACCGGTCGACGCCGGGCTTCATGCGCTCGCCGCCCGAAGTGCCGTACATGTTCGCGCTCGAATGCGCGATCGACGAGATGGCGGAGAAGTGCGGCATCGACCCGGTCGAATTCCGCCGGATCAACGATACCGACCGTAGCGCGATCACCGGCCAGAAGTTCACCTCGCGCCATCTCGTCGAATGCTTCGACGCCGGTGCCGCGGCGTTTGGCTGGGCGAAGCGCGATCCCAAGGTCGGGTCGATGCGCGATGGCGACTGGCTGGTCGGCTATGGCTGCGCGTCGACGCTCTATCCGGCGAACACGATGCCGGCGACGGCGCGCGTCCGCCTGTCGCCCGACGGCTTTGCCCGGGTCCAGATCGCCGCGCACGACGTCGGCACCGGCGCGACGACGATCATGGGGCAAATCGTCGCCGAGGCGTTCGACATTCCTCTGAGCCAGGTTACCGTCGAGATGGGCGACAGCCGCCTGCCCCCGGGGCCGGTCGCGGGCGGATCGATGACGACCGCGAGCGCCGGCTCGGCGGTCAAGGCGGCGTGCGACAAGGTCATGGCCAAGTTCGGCAACCGCCTGCCGACCGGCGACGCGCTGACCGCGGCGTTCAAGAAGCTCAACACCGGCGTCGTCGAGGAATACGCCGAATGGGCCCCGCCGAAGTCGACCGGCGGCGTCGCCAAGCTGTACGAGGGCCACATGAGCGGCGGTGCGGAGGGCGAAGAGAAACCGATCCTCGCCTTCGCCTACGGCGCCGAGTTCGTCGAAGTCCACGTCCACCGCCGGACGAAGGAAATCCGCGTGCCGCGCATCACCGGCGCGTTCGCCGCCGGGCGGATCATGAACCCGCGAACCGCGCGGTCGCAGCTGATGGGCGGCCTGATCTGGGGCATCTCGTCGGCGCTCCACGAGGCGACCGAGATCGACGAAAAGCGCGCGCGCTACGTCAACGACAACATCGCTGAGTATCTGATCCCGGTGAATGCCGACATCAGGTCGGTCGAGGTCATCTTCGTCCCCGAGGTCGACGATCAGGTGCCGATGGGGGCGAAGGGACTGGGCGAGCTCGGCAACGTCGGGACCAACGCCGCGGTCGCCAACGCGGTCTATCATGCGACGGGCCAGCGGATCCGCGAACTGCCGATCACGATCGACAAGCTGATCGTTTAGGCACGGCGGGGGATTGTATTCTTTGCCACCGTATGGCGTTGCTGCGGCGCGCAACGGATGACCATCAATGAGTGACGCCGACCCCCGGCCCATCGAGCCCGAGCCCGTGATCGTCGCGCGCCCGCGGCGGCGCTGGCTGAGCACCGTCATCGTCCTGATCGCGATCGGCATCGGCGTGCTGCTCGCCTGGTATCTCGCGACGAGCGCCAAGGCCCCCGGCGGTCCCCCCGGCGCGAGCGGTGCGCCGGGTTCCGGCGGGGCCAGCGGTGGTCGCCGCGGCGGGCGCGGCGGCGGCATGGTCACGGTCGGCACGGCGAAGGCGGTCGCGGCCGACGTGCCGATCACGCTCGACGCGCTCGGCACGGTGACACCGCCGGTGACCGCGACCGTTCGCACCCAGATCGCCGGGCGGCTGTTCACCGTCAATTTCCGCGAAGGCCAGATGGTGCGCAAGGGCCAGCTCCTCGCCCAGGTCGATCCGCGCCCGTACCAGCAGCTGCTCGACCAGGCGAAGGGGACGCTCGCGCGCGACCAGGCGCTGCTCGCCGCGGCGAAGGTCGATCTCGACCGCTACCAGACCTTGCTCAAGCAGGATTCGATCGCGCGCCAGACCGTCGACACGCAGGCGGCGCTCGTCCGCCAATATGCCGGGACGGTCACGACCGATCGCGGCGCGGTCGGCGCGGCGCAGCTCAACCTCGACTATACCAGTATCAAGGCGCCGGTGGCCGGACGCGCCGGCCTGCGCGGCGTCGATGTCGGCAACTATGTCACGACGGGCGATACCGCCGGGATCGTCGTCATCACCCAGGTAGCGCCGATCGACGTGCTCTTCACCCTGCCGCAGGACCGCGTGCCCGCGGTACAGGCGCGGCTGCGCTCGGGGGCCGGCCTGCCGGTCACCGCGCTCGACCGCGACGGCGGCACCGCGGTTGCGCAGGGCCAGTTCTCGACGCTCGACAACCAGATCGACACCACGACCGGCACGGTCAAGGCGAAGGCGCGCTTCGCCAACACCGATGGCGCGCTGTTCCCCAACCAGTTCGTCAACACCCGGTTGCTGCTCGATACGATCAAGGGCGCGGTGACGGTGCCGGCGACGTCGGTCCGGCAGGGACCCCAGGGTAATTTCGTCTTCGTCGTCGGCCCGGGGTCGAAGGCAAAGCTGACCCCGGTCACGCTCGGCCCGGCGTCGGGCGACACCGTCAGCATTGCCAGCGGCCTCGCCGCCGGGGCGGTCGTCGTCACCGAAGGCGCCGACAAGCTCAAGGATGGCGGCACCGTCATGCTGCCCGGCGCGCGCGGTCGCGGCGGCCCCGGCGCGGCGGGCGCGGGCGCGGATGGTTCGGGCGGCGGCAGCGGCGGTCGTCGTCACCACCGTGCCCAGCCCGATGGCTGAGGCGTCCCCCCCGGCGGCGGTGGTCGACGAAGAGCGCGCGAGCCCGTCGCGCCCGTTCATCGCCAGGCCCGTCGCGACCGCGCTGCTGATGATCGCGATCGTGCTGGCCGGCGCGGTCGGGTTCAAGCTGCTGCCGCTCGCGGCGCTGCCGCAGGTCGACTTCCCGACGATCCAGGTGACGACCGGCTATCCCGGCGCGTCGCCCGAGGTCATGGCCGCGACGGTTACCGCCCCGCTCGAACGCCAGTTCGGGCAGATGGAGGGGCTCAAGCGGATGTCGTCGGTCAGTTCGGGCGGGGCCGCCGTCGAGACGCTGCAGTTCGACCTCGGCCTGCCGCTCGACGTCGCCGAGCAGGAGGTGCAGGCGGCGATCAACGCCGCGACTTCGCTGCTGCCCGCCGACCTGCCCGCGCCGCCGGTCTATGCCAAGGTCAACCCCGCCGACGCGCCGGTACTGACGCTCGCGGTGACGTCGCGGTCGCGCCCGCTGACCGCGGTGCAGAACGTCGTTGACCAGCAGCTTGCGCAGAAGATCAGCCAGGTCGCCGGCGTCGGCCAGGTCAGCCTGTCGGGCGGCGCGCGTCCCGCCGTCCGCATCCAGGCGAACACCCAGCTGCTCGCGTCGTACGGCATAGCCTTCGACACCCTGCGCACCGCGATCGCCGCCGCCAACGCCAACGGCGCCAAGGGCAGCTTCGACGGCACCGCGCAGGCGTACACGATCAACGCCAACGACCAGCTGTCGACCGCCGACGAGTATCGCGACCTGATCGTCGCGTACCGCAACAACGCTCCCGTCCGGCTGCGCGACGTCGCGACGGTGATCGACGGGGCGGAGAACAGCAAGCTCGGCGCGTTCGTCGGCACCCAGTCGGCGATCATCGTCGACGTCCGCCGCCAGCCCGGCGCCAACGTCATCGCCACGGTCGACGCGATCAACGCGATCCTGCCCGAACTCCGCGCCGGCCTGCCCGCCGATATCGACGTCAGGACGCTCGCCGACCGGACGACGGGCATCCGCGCCTCGGTCACCGACGTCGAATACGAGCTGCTGTTCTCGGTTGGCCTCGTCGTCCTCGTCATCTTCGCCTTCCTCGGCTCGATCCCGGCGACGATCATCGCGTCGATCGCGATGCCGATCTCGCTGATCGGGACGTGCGGGGTGATGTACCTGCTCGGCTATTCGCTCAACAACCTGACCCTGATGTCGCTGACGATCGCCACCGGCTTCGTCGTCGACGACGCGATCGTCGTCATCGAGAACATCAGCCGCCACATCGAGGAGGGCATGAAGCCGTACGCCGCCGCCGTCCGCGGCGCGGCCGAAATCGGCTTCACGATCATCTCGCTGACGGTGTCGCTGATCGCGGTGCTGATCCCGCTGCTATTCATGGGCGACGTCGTCGGGCGGCTGTTCCGCGAATTCGCCGTCGCGTTGGCGGTGACGATCGTGATCTCGGCGGTCGTCGCGCTGACGCTGGTGCCGATGATGTCGGCGCGGCTGCTCAAGAGCCACGCGACCGACACCGCCTTTTCGCGCAAGAGCCAGGCGCTTTTCGACCGCGTCGTCCACCGCTACGACGGGGCGCTGACGTGGGTGCTCAACCGCAGCGGGCTGACGCTGCTGATCTTCGCCGGCACGCTGGTGCTGACCGTGCTGCTCTACGTCCTGATCCCGAAGGGGCTGTTCCCGGTCCAGGACACCGGCCAAGTCCAGGCAGTGGTGCGAACGTCGCAGAGCGCCGCCTACGACCGTGCGGGCGTGCTGCAGAACGACGTTGCGCGCGCGATCGCCGCCGATCCGGCGGTGCTCAGCCTCAGCTCGTACCTCGGGGTCGACGGCACCAACGCGACGCAGAACAGCGGGCGGCTGCTGATCAACCTGCGCGCCAAGGGCGACCGTGACGGCGGCCTCGATGCCGTCCTCGCGCGGCTCAAGGACCGCGCCAGCCACGTCGCCGGCACGACGGTATGGTTCCAGCCGGTGCAGGACCTGTCGATCGACGCCGAGACCGGGCCGACCGAATATCGCGTCAGCCTGACCGGCGCGACGACCGCCGATGTCGCGACCTGGTCGGAAAAACTCTCGGCGCAGATGCGGACCAGCCCCAAGCTCGGGGCTGTCGTCTCCGACGTCCAGAGCGAGGGGCTGTCGGCGTATGTCGACATCGACCGCGACACCGCCGCCCGGCTCGGCATCACCGCGAGCGCGGTCGACGACGCGCTGTACAACGCCTTCGGCCAGCGGATCATCTCGACGATCTTCACCCAGTCGAACCAGTATCGCGTCATCCTCGAGGCGATGCCGGGCGAGCTTAAGGGCATTGAAGGAATCGGACGCCTCCAGCTCCAGTCGTCGACCGGCAAGGCGGTGCCGCTCGAAGCGATCGCGCACATCGGCGCGCGGCAAGTGCCGCTGTCGATCACCCATGTCGCGCAATTTCCCGCGTCGACGATCGGCTTCGACCCCGCCCCCGGCGTCAGCCTCGGCACCGCGGTCAAGTCGGTCCAGGCGGCAGCAACCGCGATCAACCTGCCGGCGTCGGTGTCGCTGACCTTCCTCGGCGCGGCGGATGCGTTCCGCTCGTCGCTGTCGAATCAGCTGTGGCTGATCCTCGCGGCGGTGGTGACGGTCTATATCGTCCTTGGCGTGCTGTACGAGAGCTACATCCACCCGCTGACGATCCTGTCGACGCTGCCGTCGGCGGGGATCGGCGCGCTGCTGATGCTGATCGTTACGGGGAACGACCTCGGCGTGATCGGCATCATCGGCATCGTGCTGCTGATCGGCATCGTCAAGAAGAACGCGATCATGATGATCGACTTCGCGCTGTCGGCCGAGCGCGACGGCGGGATGGACGCGCGCGAGGCGATCCATCAGGCGGCGCTGCTCCGCTTCCGCCCGATCCTGATGACGACGCTCGCCGCGCTGTTCGCCGCCGTCCCGCTGATGGTCGGCTGGGGCGAAGGGTCGGAGCTGCGGCGGCCGCTCGGCCTCGCGATCTTCGGCGGGCTGATCGTCAGCCAGCTGCTGACCCTGTTCACGACGCCAGTGATCTACATGACCTTCGACCGGCTCGCGACCGGGCGCGGGCGCAAAGTGGCGACGCCGGTGCCGGCGCAGGTGCCTGCCGAATGAGCCTGTCGTCGCCCTTCGTCCGGCGTCCGATCGCGACGATCCTGCTGACGATCGGCATCGCGCTGTCGGGGATCGCCGCTTATTTCGTCCTGCCGGTGTCACCGCTGCCGCAGGTCGATTTCCCGACGATCGCGATCAACGCGAGCCTGTCGGGCGCGTCGCCGGCGACGATGGCATCGTCGGTCGCGACCCCGCTCGAACGCCGCCTCGGCACGATCGCCGACGTCAGTGAGATGACAAGCTCGTCGGGGACCGGATCGACGTCGATCACCCTCCAGTTCAACCTCGACCGCGACATCAACGGTGCGGCGCGCGACGTCCAGGCGGCGATCGCGGCGGCGCGGGTCGACCTGCCGGCGACGCTGCGGTCGAACCCGACCTACCGCAAGATCAACGCCGCCGACGCCCCGATCATGATCCTCGCGCTGACGTCGAAGACCCGCAGCGCGTTCCAGATCTACGACGCGGTGTCGAACGTCGTTCAGCAGCGGCTGAGCCAGGTGCCGGGCGTCGGCGAGGTCCAGATCGGCGGCGGATCGCTCCCCAGCGTCCGGGTCGACGTCAACCCGCTTGCGCTGGCGCGGCTCGGGCTCAGCCTCGAGGATGTCCGCGCGGCGATCGCCTCGACCAACCCCAACCGGCCGAAGGGCGCGATCGATGCCGGCGGGCAGCGCTTCCAGATCTACACCAGCGCGTCGCGGCGCGCCGCCGGCGACTACCGCCCGCTGATCATCGCCTACCGCAACGGCGCGGCGGTGCGGCTGGCGGACGTCGCCGAGGTCACCGACGGGCCGGAGAATGCGCGCACGCTCGGCCTGTTCAACGGCAAGCCCGCCGTCGTCGCGATCATCAGCCGCCAGCCGGGGGCGAACATCATCGCCGCGGTCGAGGGGGTCAAGGCACAGCTGCCGGGCCTGCGCGCCGGGCTGCCGGGCGACATCGACATGGCGATCGCGAGCGATCGGACGACGACGATCCGCGCGTCGCTGCGCGATGTCGAGATCACGCTGCTGATCGCGACGCTGCTCGTCGTCCTCGTCGTCAGCATCTTTCTGCGGTCGTGGCGCGCGACGGTCGTGCCGGCGGTCGCGGTCGTCGTCTCGCTGCTCGGCACGCTCGGGGTGATGTACCTCGCCGGGTTCTCCTTGAACAACCTGTCGCTGATGGCGCTGACGGTGGCGACCGGCTTCGTCGTCGACGATGCGATCGTCGTCCTCGAGAACATCGTCCGCCACATCGAGGACGGCATGCCGCGGCGCGAGGCGGCGCTGCTCGGCGCGAAGGAGGTCGGCTTCACCGTCCTGTCGATCTCGATCAGCCTCGTCGCGGTGTTCATCCCGCTGCTGTTCATGGGCGG